>CALCPB010000001.1 GCA_937897665.1 uncultured Halomicronema sp.
TCCGGGCTAAGACCACCGGCACGTCTCGTTGCAGGCACGGGCGTCCGAAAATACCTGTTACGTCATTGCCCCCGCTCAAACTGGGTTTCACAACAGTCGTCGCCAGTCTCACGGGCACGCCATGATCATCGACCCCTGGGGCATGGTGTTAGACGACGTCGGTACCGACGTCGGGGTGGCGATCGCCGAAATCAACCCCGCTCGCCTGTCCCAGGTACGGCAACAGATGCCCGCCCTGCAGCATCGCGTCTTTATCTAATCAAACACCGCTGCCATGGAGGATTGAGTCCCAGGATTGGGCGACCTCAGCGGGGGCATCTGGGGCATCGAAATTGCCCGGCGGTCTCAAGATTTATCTGGCGATCGCCAAATAAACCGATAAGTTGATCGGTTTGAACATTGGCGAAAACCTGAACTCATGTAAGGTATACAAGATGCGTTTTTTCAGCCTGAATGGTGAATGCACTTTTCTGCCTTAGTTCCATCGGTAGCCTGACTGCAATGCCCCTCTATGGAGATGTTAGTTGGCTGACCATCTTGGCCGAAGCTTCAGAGGCCGAGATCGAACCGCTGGTCTTAGCTGGCGTCTTGTTGAGTCTCATTACGGTTTACCTAGCGGCCAAAATTGGCGGCGAACTCTGTGCGCGGGTCAACTTACCCCCGGTTTTGGGTGAACTGCTCGGCGGCGTTGTCGTCGGGGTCTCCGCTCTGCATCTGATCGTCTTTCCCGAAGGGGCTGGCGAAACGGGCTCAGTCCTAATGCAGTTAGTCTCCACCACCACCGACATGGATGGTGCCGGGCTGCTGTCCGTTTTTCGCGGTGAAAGTGAAGTTGTCTCAATTCTGGCTGAGCTGGGCGTCATCATTCTGCTCTTTGAGATTGGCCTGGATTCTGATCTCATGGAGCTGATTCGGGTCGGTCCTCAGGCCGCCGTAGTTGCCATCATCGGAGTAGTGGTGCCCTTTGCCTTGGGCACTACCGGCCTGATCGTGCTTTTCAACATTGCGACGATCCCCGCCGTCTTTGCCGGGGCCGCTCTGACTGCCACCAGTATTGGCATCACCGCCAAAGTGTTGGCTGAGCTGCAACGGCTCAGCTCGCGTGAAGGGCAAATCATCATTGGGGCGGCAGTATTAGACGACGTCCTCGGCATCATCGTTTTAGCCGTGGTGGCTAGCCTCGCTAAAACGGGGGAAATCGAGATTCAGAACGTCGTCATTCTCATCGTCAGCGCCGCTGCGTTTTTGATCGGCGCGATCTTTGTTGGGCGATTGCTCAGCCCAGTGTTTGTGGGCTTAGTCAATCAAATGAAGACGCGGGGCGAACTGATTATTAGCTCGCTGGTTTTTGCTTTTGTGCTGTCTTACATCGCCGCCACCATTCAGCTAGAGGCGATTTTGGGGGCTTTTGCCGCCGGGCTGATTTTGGCCGAAACGCCCAAGCATAAAGAGTTGGAAGAGCAGATTATTCCGATTTCTGACATGCTGGTGCCAATTTTCTTTGTGACGGTGGGGGCACGCACCGATGTTAGTGTCCTAAACCCGCTTGATCCGGCTAACCGCGAGGGCTTGATCATTGCCTCATTCCTCGTCGTCGTGGCAATTCTGGGTAAGGTCGTCACCGGGTTTGCCGTATTCGGTCAAGAAGGCATCAACAAGCTCGCCATTGGGGTGGGCATGATTCCTCGGGGTGAGGTCGGTCTGGTTTTTGCCGGTGTGGGCTCTGCCAGCGGGGCACTCTCAGAATCGCTGGAGGCAGCGATTATCGTCATGGTGATTTTGACCACGTTCGTCGCGCCACCGCTATTGCGCATTGTGTTCAAAGATTCTGACGCGGCTCCACCGACCGAAGAAGTCGAACTTGCCTCAGCTCAATCTTCGGAAGAGCAACCCTCGGTTTCATAAGTGTTGAGAGAGGCGAAACCGGTCGAGGTGCGTAGTCGAGATGCATATTGGGGTGACTGCCGTTCGCGATCGCCCCGCTTCAGTTAGCGAGGTCTTGGCGAACGTGCGCATCTTCCATAAATTCGTACGAGGCGTCCAATCTTCTGGATAGATAAATAGGATAAGGGCATCAGGCCCACTTACCCCCCCGCTGAGAGTGGTTCAACCCATCCCATAGCCCCTCCCTCGAGGGAAAGAAACAGGAGTCGGGCTTAATTCGAACTGGCCTAAATATAATCAACGCTAGAAAGCGCCCTTACGGTTAAGGTAAGGGCGCTTTTTGAATGAGACTAATGAGCTAACTCGTGGACGCTGGCCTACAGCTCTTCGCCATCGACCGAGATCGCATCGCCGGGCTCTTCAACAGTTAAAGCCGGTTGCTGGCGGAGGGCTTCTTGCTGACGCTGTCTGAAGTCTTGCGCTTCGGTGGTAATGGCTTGATTCTGCTGCTCTCGAAACTCTTCAGAACTCATCGTCGGTGCCAAAATAGCCCGGTGAATCAGCTCATAGGGGCTCGCAGAATCGCCGAACTGATCAGCACCATCATCATCTGTACCAAAGAGATCAGCATCAGCCGACTGGGCGATCGCAGCGGGAGACATAACCACCACACCGATGCTGGCAAACGCCCCAACCAATAGCCAAGAGAGAGATTTTTTCATCATGTGCATGACGGGTTAACTCCTAATTACACCACTACGATAACTGGCGCAATATACGCCCTACTTTAACAGAGAATTCTGAATGCGGCTCGTGCTCTCTATGCAATACGACGACGCAGCAGCGGTTGAATAAGTGCCAGAGAAATCATGCAAAATCCTAGCAGTATCGCTAGCGCATCTCCCATCTTGACGTCACCCAAAGGCGCTGCCATCACCACGCTGGTTAGCCCCCAACTGCCGGGGTGCAAATAGATGTACCGAATCGGCTCGATCGCATAGGTAAGTGGATTTAAGCTTGCCACGATGCGCAGCCACTGCGGCATGAAGGACAGGGGAACCAGCGCAGTGCTTGAAAACAGCAGCGGCAGATTGGTGACAAAAATGACGGCAATTAGCTCAATGTGTCCTGGCAGCGCGAAGGAAAGCCCCAAGCTTAAAGCCGTGACCCCTAACACCAACGTCAGCACAATCAACACGACTAGACCCAGGCCCGCTAGATCGGGTAGCCCTGCCCCTAAGACTGCACTAAGACCGATAATGGCAGCAGTTTGCACCATGCTCATCGCCGCGATAAACACGGCTGACGCGGCCACGATGGAATAGCGCGAGGCTAACGGCGCGACGAGAAAGCGATTGAGAAAGCCAAACTCGCGATCGAACATCACCGGCAATCCGGCGTTTAGGGCACCGCCAAAAGCCGTGAACACGATGATGCCCGCCCCTAAAAACTGACCATAATTTTGGCTTTCACCAAACAGCCCTTGGGGCACATTTTGAAACAGGGCACCAAACAAAATCAACCACATCACGGGCTGAATCACGCCTGCCACCAGCGTCGAGGGGCGGCGCTGTAGCTGAATGAACAGCCGTCGCGTCATGGCGATCGTTTCTTGCAAAAAGGCGGCTGAAAACAAGCCTGGCGTTGCAGTTGCGCTGCTGTCACTAAGCTCAGCCTTCCACTGACGCAATTCAGGGTTATCTAAAGAGAGTTTGGGTTTGGGGGTTAGAGTGGTGCTCATAGCTATCAAGGTAAGGAAAATTGAGGGGTAGCGGGGCGGATTGGGGGCGATTTGGTAGAGGAAGACGGCCGGAGCAGCGACATGGCAGCCGCCTGCCGCTCCTAACTAAGCGCCTTTCATCGCTTGCTTGCGTTCGGCCTTAAGATCGCGACTGCCAGCAGCGGCAATTTCAGCATCCATTAGGGTGCGGCCCGTCGCGGCCAGATAGACATCATCGAGGCTAGGGCGCGATTGTGAGATGCCAAACATGGGCAAACCGGTCTCTTTGAGCGCCTGCTGCACAGTCATCAATGCGTCGGACTGGGCTGTCACAACCAGGTTGATGGAGTTGCCTTGGGCGTCGTTAACGATCGCCTCTTCGACACAGGGCAGGGTTTGTAGCAAATCTTTTGCTTTGTCGGCTTCGTCATCGGGGGTAAATTCGCGAATCCGCAGGGTGATGCGATCGCCCCCCACCCGACTTTTGAGGTCACTGGGTGTACCGGAGGCGATTACCTTGCCCTGGTCAATGATGGCGACGCGGTCTGACAGCGCATCGACCTCTTCTAAATAATGGCTGGTGAGCAGCACCGTGGTACCCGCCGCTTTCAACTGGCGCAAAAACTGCCACACGGCAGAACGAGTCTCAATGTCTAGGCCCACGGTGGGTTCATCCAGCACTAAAACATCGGGCTGGTGCAGCAGTCCCAACGCCAAGTCAAGGCGCTTTTTAAGACCACCAGAGTAGATGCCTGATTTTTTGTCAGCCCAAGCAGTCAGCTCTAACAGCTCAATCATCTGCTGAATGCGATCGCGCGCCACCTTGGCGGGCATGTGATACAGCGCCGCCTGTAGCTGCAGCAGTTCGCGCCCCGTCAGCACCTTGTCGAGGGCTACCTCTTGAGCAATGTAGCCGAGTTGCTGACGCGCTAGAGCCGGATTGTCTAGTACCGAGCGACCGTTAATTTCCACGCGGCCAGCATCGGGCGTACTCAATGTGCAAAGACAACGGATTGTGGTGGTCTTACCAGCTCCATTAGGCCCGAGCAAGCCAAAAATTTCACCCGCCTCAATGGTGAAGGAGACATCTTTGACGGCATCAACATCGCCGTAGCGCTTTTGTAAGCCTTCGACTAAAACGGCTGGAGGCATATCAATAAACTGACCTTGCTTAAGTCACGATTCATGCGGTTTGCAGTGGCCTCGATAAATAGGGGATTTATCGAGATGAGATTCTCGATTTATTCTACCGAAGTGAGCTGAGGAGTACCCAAAAAGCCAGATACCCTTAAGCATCCAGGCTCTATCTCGGATCAGGCGCAAAGGTAATCGAGAAAAACTGAGTCAGGCAGTTGCAGGCAGTTGCTGAGAAAAGCCCGCCTAATTGTTGGCGACCGGAGGAATTTTCAGAGCGGTATACTAGGCAAAGTCCTATTCAAAATAAGAGGAGATGTCTTATGTCGGTGTCGGTAATGGAATTCACTACATCCGTTTAATCGGCAAGGTCTAAGACTGCTGTTAAAAGCATTGCGCTTAAGCCTTTTAGAACCTTGCCCTGCGTAGGTTTCTTTGAGGACAAGACATTGAATTTATCTGATTTTGGCTGGTGCGTTGGCAGCAGCCTGGATTTGGCGTTTGCGCCCTTGGCGCAGGCCGGTTTTGTGGCGGGGCGCGTCGTCTCAGAGCAGCGCGGCGCTTATCGGGTCTATACCCAATGGGGCGAGCAAGATGCTGAGGTGACCGGGCATTTTCGACATGAGGTAGAAGATGCACTCGGATTTCCCGCCGTGGGTGATTGGGTGGTAGTAGAGCGTCAGAGCACAGCCACAGCGGTCACAATTCATCAGGTGCTGCCCCGCCAAAGTCAATTTGTGCGGCAGGCGGCGGGCACTCTGACGGCGGGCCAAGTCATTGCCGCCAATGTGGACACCGTGTTTTTGATGTCAGGGTTGGATGGCGACTTTAACCTCAGGCGGATTGAGCGGTATCTCGTCACCGCCTGGGACAGTGGAGCCAGCCCCGTGCTGATTTTGAACAAGGCCGATCAGTGTGCCGATTTACCTGCCGCGATCGCCCAGGTTGAGACGGTGGCGATCGCGGTGCCGATTCATGTCATCAGCGCTACTCAGGGCGACGGACTCGATCAGCTCGCGCCCTACCTGTTGCCGGGTAAAACGGTCGTGCTGATTGGCTCTTCCGGAGTGGGCAAATCGACCTTGACGAATTACTTGCTAGGCGAGCAGCAAGCAGCCACCCAGGCAGTCCGCATGGATGACAGTCGAGGACGGCATACCACCACCCATCGGCAATTATGGCCATTGCCGGGGGGTGCACTGCTGATTGACACGCCGGGCCTGCGAGAGCTGCAGCTCTGGTCAGCTAACACCGGGCTGGAGGAAACATTTGGCGACATTCAGACGTTGGCCGCTGACTGTAAGTTTCGCGACTGCCAGCATCAGAGCGAGCCAGGATGTGCCGTGCAGGCCGCGATCGCGACGGGAGAACTCACAGCATCACGGTTGCAAAGCTACCAAAAGCTGCAGCGTGAACAACAGTGGGTTGAGCAGCGCCAAGACACCCAGGCGCGACTCAACACCAAACGCCGCTGGAAACAGATGTCAAAAACCATCCGCCAGCATCAAAAGCGCAAACGGTAGGGCTTGCAATTGCTAGCCCAGCCACCAAGCTGAGTTGATGAAGCGAGTACGGTAATGGCTGAAAGCAGAACGATCCTTCGCCACCGCCTATTTGCTGCCGCCCTGGCTGCAAGGGGCGGGAATTCGGCTAACTTACGACACCATAAACAAAGGGGTGATTGGGTTTGTTACACCCAATCGCCCCAATCATGACGCTCGTGCGTCACGCTGCTTTTTTATTCAGTTGTTATCGACCAATCCAGTGATGGACAACCGCTGCTCTTACTGAGCTTTACGCTTAGCCAGCACTGAGCCACCACCCAGCATGCCTAACGCCAGTAGGCCCAGCGCCGAGGCCGGTTCGGGCACATCCTGGCCTTCTACAGAGTGAGAGGAAAAGTTGTCGAAGGCGAGGCCAACATTCTTAGCTTTACTATCGCCGGTGAACACAAACCGAATAGCTTGAATGTCTTTGCTGTCGCGATCAAATGACCACATCCAGGGCTTACCATCGAGGCCGCCAGTGGAGCGATCACCGAGCGGGCTGAGTATTGTTGCCAAAATGTTGTTGTCCGCACCTAGAGCCTGAACTTCCCATTGCTCAGTGCGATCGCGCCCTTTGCTCCACCAATCTTTGTTACCGTCAATATCCCACAGTTCACCCGAAGCAGCTGAGGTGCCCTCAGTATAGGTGATAAGTAAATTGCCACCGTTGCCGCCCAATCCCCCGGTCCGCAAGAAATAATCCCCTAGGCGATCGGCATAGGTGACACCGTTAGCTTCGTCGAAGTAACCATCTGCACCAACATCGTTAGTTCTTGCGCCACCATTCACGAACCCATCCGTTCCGCCTTTTCCCTTGGCCTCAAGAGCGGGGGCAATGCCTTCATCAGCAAGACCATCAAGATCATTGTCAAGACCAAACGTAAACCCTAGCGCTTGATAC
>CALCPB010000002.1 GCA_937897665.1 uncultured Halomicronema sp.
CGCAGAGTATTGCGAATTCATCTTCCGGCGCTTCTTCCAGCACTAAATGCACATTCGTGCCGCTCATCCCAAAAGCACTAATTCCCGCCAAGCGGCTCTCTGTCGTCGCGGGCCAAGGCGTGAGTTCGGTAGGCACAGCAACGGCCAGTTGGTTCCAGGGGATATAAGGATTAGGGGTTTGCAGATGAAGGTGAGGCGGAATTTGCTGGTGCTGTAGGGACAAAATCACCTTGATCAAACCGGCCACGCCCGCCGCAGATTCCAAGTGGCCGATGTTGGTTTTGGCCGAGCCGATCAGCAGTGGCGTCGAACGTTGCCCCATCACTTGATCGAGCGCGAGGACTTCAATCGGGTCGCCAAGGCGGGTGCCGGTGCCGTGAACTTCGACGTATTGCACCTGTTCCGGCTCGCCTCGGGCATTAGCGATCGCCTCTCGCAGCACCGATTCCTGAGCTTTACCATTGGGGGCAGTGAGGCCATTGCTCATGCCATCATGGTTAACGGCAGACCCCCGTACCACTGCCAAAATTGGGTCTTGATTATCAATCGCATCGGATAATCGTTTCAGCACCACGATGCCACAGCCCTCGCCGCGGCCATAGCCATCTGCAGCGGCATCAAAGGTTTTGCAGCGGCCATCTGGGGCCAAGGCTTTGAGCTTGCAAAAGCCGATGGTGGGTTCTGGGGTCAGCATCAGGTTGACGCCCCCGGCCAATGCTAGGTTGGCTTCCCCATTTCGTAGACTTTGACAGGCCAAATGCACCGCTAGCAGGGACGACGAGCAGGTGGTATCAAGCTGCATCGTCGGGCCTTGCAACCCAAAGGTATAGGCCAAGCGGCCCGCGCCCAGGCTGCGAGTATTGCCCAGGCTGCTGTGGGCATCGATGCGAGTCAAGTCGCCAGAGCGGACGCTGAGCTGTGCATAATCATCAAAACTCACGCCGACAAAAACGCCGGTGCGCGTGCCTCGCAGGTCAAAGGGCGGCTGTCCAGCATTTTCTAAGGCGGTATAGCTGACCTCTAGCAGCAGCCGCTGTGGAGGGGCGAGGCTACGGGCCTCACGGGGCGAAATGCCAAAAAACTGCGGATCGAACTGATCAACCTGATCGATGAAGCCCCCAAAGCGGGTGTACATCTTACCGGGTGCTTCAGTGTCAGGGTCGTAGTGAGCCGCTACATCCCACCGCTGCTCAGGGATGGCGGTGATGGCATCCACCCCCTGGCGCAGCAGGTCCCAATAGGCTTCCGGGCTGTTGGCCCGACCGGGAAAGCGGCAGGCCATCCCCACGATCGCGATGGGTTCCGTTTGCTGCTGGCGAATAGTGTCTAACTCCGATCGCAGCGATCGCAGCTGCAGGGTAGCTTCCCGGAGTAAGTCTCGGTAGTTGTTGGGCTGGGCGTCCGGCTGCTGGGCGCGCGATTGAATCATGACGCCCCTCCTTTGAGGATGGCCAGTTCCGCTGCTAGCAGATCGGCCATTTCCCCTTCACTCAGTTCATCTAATTCGGACTGGGGCAAAGAGGCGTCAGCGTGTTGATCGAGTTGAATGTCAGCGGCCCCCCAGGCTGTCTGGCCGGAACCGGTTGAGAGTTCAGCCGTTGGCAAACCTCGGAAATTTTGGGAATTTGCCTGGGGAGCGAGATGAGCCGCCAGCGCCGCAATGGTGGGAAAGTTCCACGCGACGGTCACATCGAGGGGCTGCTGGAGTGCTAGCACCTCCTCCAGATCTTGCGCTAACTCCACAGCCATGACCGAGTCCACACCGTAGTCAGCAAAAGCTTTATCCATGTCGATCGCAGTTGGTGAAAGGTTGAGGCGATCGGCCAGCCAGCGGCCCAACCACTGCGCTAAGGCTTTGGCCGTTGCTGGGTGAGCCGACTCTCGCCAGTCAACCGCCGGCGTTGCCTGCTCCCGAGGCGCTTGAGGCGGGAAAATGTCTGCGAACGGAGATGACGCCTCCCTGTCCGGTCGAGAGCGATCAGGACTGTCATGAGTAGCGGTGGCCCCAGCTTTTTGCAGCCAAGGGTCTAGGCTATGCTGCTCACCTGCTTGGGTTTGCTCAATGTCACCGATGGTCTCGGCGTAACGCGTAATCCACTCAGCGGTCTCGGTAGCTCCGGCAGCGACGACTTCCTGCGGGGAGGAGGTCAGTGCCTGGGCCAACAACTGTTCAAAAGATAGTCGTGTCCACTCCACAGCCCGAGGACAAGCGGTACGCTCTGCCTGCTGTACAGCCAAGAGTAGGGCGATCGCCGCCAACCTGCCCACTGCGAGATAGGTCCACCGTCGCGCCGTCACGGTATCGGCGTAGCGATGTTGATACTGCAACAGCACGTTCTCGGCGGTGACAAACAAGCGATCGGCCAGTTCAGGTGCACCCAAATCCTCACGGAGAAATGTCTTAAGCCCTGATCGCGCATTCAATACCTGCGCGCCTAGATGCATCGTGAGGGTTTCCGTCGGGCCTTCAAAAATGCGCAGCACGCGGGCATCCCGCAGAATTTGCGGCGCTAGATTCGGTTCGATGTAGCCTCGTCCGCCCAAGCATTGCACCAGATCATCGGCAGCCTGCCAATAAAATTCCGGCGCGAGGATTTTGCAGGCGGTGAACGCTTCAGGAATCACCGCTTGCCCCTGATCGAGTCGGGAGGCGAGCCAATTCACGAGAGTCGACAGCGCCTCAATCTGAGCGGTGAGGCCCCCTAAGCCAGTCAATAAAACAGGATTCTCAAGGAGTCGCCCGGTGCTGACTTGGCGACGAGAGCTATAGCGCAGCATCAATTGGGCACAGCGCTTCATTCCTCCTACGCAGGCCGCCGCGATCGCCAGTCGGCCATACATCATGGCATCTTGGGCCACGGTCATGCCTTGGCCGGGTTCACCTAAAAGCTGTGCTGCTGAGACAGGGACGCCCTCTAGATACACAGTGTTTTGCACCATGCCGCGCATACCCATGGTCAGGGCCTCTGGCCCCTGTCGCAAACCGGGAGTGCCCTTGTGAATGACAAAGCCACTGATGCCAGAGACCTCGGGATGTTGCACAAAGACATTGAGGATGCCGGCCCACGCCGCCGAGCCGCCACTCCAGATTTTTTCACCGTGCAGCCGCCAGCCGCCGTCTGCCGCGATCGCCCGAGATTGAACCGCGTTGGGATTAGACCCTGCCCCCGGTTCCGTCAGGGCAAAGGCACCGAGCTCTCGCCCCGTGGCCAGTCTGGGCAGCCAGTCTGCCTGCAAGTCGGGATGAGCAGATTGCAGAATCGGTCGAATGCCCAGCACATTGTTCAGGCCCACAAAGAGCGCCAGAGTGGGAGCAATCGCTCCTAATTGCTCCAGCACCCGCAGCAGGTCCTGGTGGCCTAGTCCCAAACCGTCATACTCCGTAGGTACCTGCATGCCCAGCAGTCCCTGGTTGCCAAAATCGAGCACCACGCCAGGAGAAAGGCACCGCCGCTCGTCCATCAATCGGGAATTAAGCGACTCGTTCGCGTATTGGCGCAGCCATTGAATCAGTGCCTCAGTGCGAACGGGATCGCCAGGAACTGTGCCCGCTGCAGAGTCATGGTCGGACCCCGCTGATGCCGCCCCCCTGGCGATTGGGGAAGTTTGCTCAGCTGGCTCCAGCCACCAGGCGGCAACGGCGTCGAACGCCTGGTTCTGAAACGCCACTTTGCAGGCCTGGCGCTGCACCTTACCACTGGTTGTGATCGGCAGATTACCCGGTTTCAACAGCACTGCCGCATATATCTGCAGCCCCTGCTGCTGCGCAACCGCCGCGCGCATGGCATCCATTACGGCATCTGCATCGAGAGTCCGCAGGGCCGTCCGTTGCACTTCCTGGACGACGATCAGCCGCTCTTCGCCATCTATTTCTAAGCCGAAAGCCGCTCCGCTCTGGCCCTGTACCGCTGGGTGGCTCTGCCCAACGGTCTGCTCAATGTCTTGGGGATAGTGATTTTGCCCGCGAATAATGATCAAATCCTTGAGCCGCCCCGTGACAAACAGTTCCCCCTGCCGCCAACAGCCCAGATCGCCCGTGCGCAGGAAAGGCCCGGTGCCATTCGCGAGCTCAGCCGCAAAGGTGTCTTGGGTGGCCTTGGGCTGTTGCCAATAGCCTGAGGCCACGCTCGGCCCCCGCAGCCAAATTTCGCCGATCTGGCCCTCGTCACAGGGCTGATGCGTCTGCGGCTCAACGATCGCAAGGGTTTGATCAGCGGCTCCCGACCCACAACTCACGAGGGGCAGCGCCGTATCCGCCAGTGATTCAATCAGTCGCCCCTGAGCGAGGGCCAATCGATCCACAGCGTCGATGCGGGGTGGGGCAGTCTTCGCGCCACCGGAGACAAAGAGGGTCGCTTCGGCCAGACCGTAACAGGGGTAGAAGGCGGTCGCCCGAAAGCCACAGGTCGCAAAGGTCTTGGCAAACTGATTGAGGGTAGCCGCGCGGATCGGTTCGGCCCCCGTAAATGCCAGCTCCCAGCTGCTCAAATCCAGCCCTTGCCGCTGCTCTGGCGTGATTTTTTGCCGACAGCGCTCATAGGCAAAATTCGGCCCGCCGCTGGTGGTGCCCCCAAACACGGTAATGGCCTGCAGCCAGCGAATGGGCTGACGCAAAAACGACAGCGGCGACATCAAGGTGACCGGAAAGCCACTGTAAAGGGGTTGCAGAATGCCACCGATTAGGCCCATATCATGATGGGGCGGCAACCAGATGACGCCATGACTAGCCGCAGAATGGCCAAATCGGTCGTGAATCAGCCCGAGATTATGCATCAGGTTGTCATGGCTGATTACGACTCCTCGAGGCTGACAGGTAGAGCCAGAGGTGTATTGCAAAAGCGAGATCGCAGCGCGGCTCGCAGGGAAAATCGCGTCACTGGCAAGCTCAGGCACACACAACTCTGGCTGACCAGACACCGTCCCCTCAATCGAGGTTGGGATCATACTCGGAGCTATACAAGCAATGGGGTGGGCAATTTGCTGAGCCACCGATACCAACTGCCGCTGCACCTTGGCCAGCTGATCAGCCGGAGTCAAGATCGCCTGAGGCTGCGCATCCACAACCAGATGCAGCCAGCGGGCCAAACCTTGATGCCGTCCGGGCAACGGCACAGGTACGGCGATCGCTCCTGCCTGCAAACACCCTAAAAACGCCGCCACAAAATCTAGTCCCGCAGGCAGAGCCAGCATCACGGGTTGATGAGCAAATTCGGCTAGCTGCGTCGCGATCGCATCAACCCGAAGAGACAGCTCGGCATAACTCCACTGATGCCCGTGACTGGCCGTGCTCGCCTCCCACTCATCAGGCAAAAATCGATAGGCCAACTCATGAGGCTGATGCGCGGCCCGCCATTGCAGAATTTCTATCAGGCTGGCGTTTGCAGACTTTCGTACTTGCTCAATCTCAGCGCTTTCGCGGCTACACTCTTGCACCATAGATCACCCTAAACAGCCACTCTCTATTGACTTTCAGGCTCAACAAAGATCAGCAAGTACTGATCTTATTAAAAACTGTTCTCAACAGTATAGAGGATTCAACGGTTATGTAAAGCCTCTATAAAGGAATTGTGGACTCCTGCACAGAGATGAATTTTAAATCTGTAGAAATCCTTAGATATCAAGGCGAACAGCTGAATTCAGCCTGGATCTTTGCGAGAAGGGAAAATGCATGGCGACAACCACAGGCGATACTGGCCAGACTCAGCTGATGCCACCGAACGATCATGCCCGGCCTCTCAATTAGATCCGCGTGGGGAGCATTAGACATGACGGGGGCTTTATTTGAGAAACTATCTCATCTACACGAAGCCGAGCCGAAAACGTCAATCATCAATCCTGGCGCTGCACCACGTCTTGACTACTGATGCAGGAAAAGTGGGTGGCCTGACCACCTCGGCCCGGGATGGACCAGCCAAACTGTATCTGTAGCGAAGTCTCCAGGTGGGTGGCCACAGCCATACAGTGTCGAGGTGTCGGATTAAGCGAGGCAAACTTCCAGGCGGGGGCTGAAGCTGAATCAAGCAGCGACTCAAATTGAATAACACCACTAGCATTCATCAGATGAGGCTGAAACTGAAACCTAATCTGGAGTAGTGGTATCGATAACCCTTGCCCTCGAGCTTTGACGTAGGCTTCCTTCAATGTCCACAAGCTGAAGAAACGCTGACTCCAAGCAGTGCCCGATAATGGTTGTAATGCCGCGAGTTCATCCGGCGTGCAGCTCAGATCAGCGATCGCTGCCAAATCACCAGCCCGCGTCATCAACTCCACGTCTATACCGACATCCGCTGACCGAGCAATCGCGCAGGCCACCAGCCCAGTAGTGTGAGACAGGTTAAACCGGAGGGGCGGCTGCCCGCACTCGGCGGCAATCTCTGGGCGACCATACGTGTTCCTGGTAAACCGCCACGCGGCCGGGGCACAGCCACTATAGCGAGATAAACTGCTGCGGAGCAGGGCATGGGCGACTAGGTACTCGTGGCGATGTTGGGGAAAGTGGAAGCGGTCGTACCGCGAGCGCTCTTGTTCATCCAACCAGGAAACATATTGGCTGATCAGTTCCGGCTGACAGCACCGATGGGGTGCCGCCATCCACACATGAACTTCATCGGTTCTTAGCCAGGGGGCTTGGCTGTCTGCTGCAGGCGTGTTGTTCATCTCTGGCCCGGCTTTTGGCACCCCCACAATCCGGGTGAGGTCGTTGCATAATGATGAGACATCGCCTAATAATACAAAAAGTCATCAGCGCTGTGGGTGGTTACCCACTTTCTCCTCCACTTGATGGATGAATGCTAACTAGCGCTTGCTAAAGGTTTCGAATTAATTCTAGATTCATGGCCGGTTGCTTATGGAATGGCTTGCTGCCCCGCTCGGCTTCGCAAAATATGTGCTGACTGGTTTGGTCATGTATGGCTGCTTTATGGTGGCCGAACGCATCCGTCCTGCCGAACCTCATCAGCCCTTGTCTCATATCTGGTTTAACCTCCGATGGTATGTGGTTTACAGCTTAATTGTTGTACTCATACAGGCACTCGGCATTGGGGTTGCGGTTACTTGGATACAGGAACTTCTCGGCGCTCCTTTGATTTCTCTGCCGATTCCTCAAAATATTTGGGGGTATGGCCTCCTATCGCTGCTGTATTTACTGGTCACTGATTTCTTCTACTATTGGTTTCATCGGTGCCAGC
>CALCPB010000003.1 GCA_937897665.1 uncultured Halomicronema sp.
CATCAACGGCAACACCTGTGAGCCGATGACCCACAATATCGATGCCTCAGCGCAGGCTGTGAAGTTCCCTCATACGGAAATCATTACCGTTACCCCAAACGTAGGCCCGATTTCGATCGAGGGTTTTTACGACGAGTATCTGGCAATTCCTGGGATCTTGGAACAGATCATTTTGGACACCGATGCCGATGCCTTCATCCTTGCCTGCTGGGGTGATCCGGGCATTGAGGCTGCGCGGGAAATCACCGCAAAACCGGTAGTGGGCATTGCCGAGGCGAGTCTCTATGTGGCGAACATGTTGGCTGCCAAGTGGAGTGTGGTCACAACGCTACACCGCGCCCGAGACATGGTGGAAAAGACAGTACACAAAACTGGCATGACCGATCGCTGTGCCTCAGTGCGCACCACTTCGCTATCGGTATTAGATACGGAAAGCGATCGCGCTCACACCGTCGAAGTCTTAGCAGCTGCTAGTAAATTAGCGATCGAAGAAGATGGTGCGGAAGCCATTTGCTTAGGCTGTGCTGGCATGAGCGGTTTAGAAAAGCAACTGGAAGAGCGGCTCGGGGTGCCCGTCATTGATTCAGTGGCGGCGGCGGTGAAAATGGCGGAATCGCTGGTGAGTTTAGGCAAGCTCACCAGCCCACAATTGACGTACCGTGCCCCTGAAGTCAAAACGATTCGAGGTTATGCGCCCCATTTCCAGTCAGAGAATCTACGCTAGTGACTAAGTCGCAGGGGTGATTTTGCGTCCAGGCACTTTGAGAACTCAGTCCGAGGATTACGATGATGGCATCAGCTCGCCTATCCGTTAGGATTCAAGGCGAGTTACTGAGTCTGTTTTGGATGGTTCAACGGGGAGAACAAAGCCCATGGAGACTCCCTCATCACTGCCGGCAAATTGCCACATCAGGCAAGCTAAAGCGACTGATATCTGGACGATTCGGTGGTTGGTTTTAGGGGCCAAACTGGACCCCACTCAGCTTCGTTGGCAACAGTTTTGGCTCGTCGAACATCACAATGGACAAATTCTTGCCTGTGGGCAATTACGGACCTTTGTCGATTGCCAAGAGCTAGGTAGTTTGGTGGTGCGATCGCCCCAACGGCGACAAGGCTTAGGCACGACCTTGACCCGTCATTTGCTCCAACAAGCAACCGCTCCCCTCTATTTGGAATGTTTAGGATCACAGTTGGCCGAGTTCTATCAACGGCTAGGATTTAGGCCGGTAGTTGTAGAGGTCTTACCATCGGGACTCCGGCGCAAATTTGGACTATCGGCAGCCGTGGCCCGTTTATTGCATCTACCGCTTTACCAAATGCATTGGCTCCCAAAGAACCGTAATGGCTAACCTCAGTGATGTTCTCTGTGGTGTATAAGGCAAAGACGATCAGGGCGATCGCGGCAAAAGGCCCAGACATGCCAAGCTGCTGGAATCGGTCGAAACGAATTTGGTGCAAAGGTTACCGCAAGCGTCGAGTGCGTTGGCTTTGCCTCCAGAGCAGACATGCAGACAGTGCGGGATGATTTTGCAAGAAAGTTATACCAATTCTCTAAACCTGGACTACACATCTGCCAAATGGAAAGATCCCCCTCAATCCCCCTTGAAAAGGGGGAAACCCTGAGAGTAGCCCCTTTTTTCTAGCGCAGCCATGCCCGGAGGGCTTTAGGGGGCAGCGACAGCGGGGGATTCTTGATCTGTAGCGCTATTTTGCAGAATTGATACAAGAACCGCTGGGTTCACCCAAAAAGGGCAGTCTGAGAAGGCTGCCCGCTTAAGCCAACGCATAGCCAGTGGCGTCTGGTGCCTCTTGGTGGGGAAATTCACCGGATTGGCTCGACGCTTGCGATTTTATGGAGAACGGCAGAATTCTGGGTTCAAAGGGGGCTAATTTCACTAATCCGCTTGGCCATAAAAATATCTGGCTTGCCCCAGCCGTTCGCATCAGGAATCATCCCGACGACTGTAAACCCCACCTTTTGGTAAAAGCTAAACGGGTGATGTCCCTTAAGATTTTGCAGCTGGGCCAGATGCTCCAGCGGGTTGGGGTACAGATCAACATTCGCTAAGGAGGTCAATCCCATTTCATCATCGCTGCCTAAATACAGCGTGATGCCGCCCTGTTGCCGCACTTGCGCTTCGAGGTCGGCTACCAGGGCTCGACCGATGCCCTGACGCTGGTAAGCAGGCGACACCACCAGCGGATGCAGTTCCCAGCTGTGGCCACTGTACTGCTGAATCGCGCCAATCCAGCCTTGTGCCTGTCCCCGATTGTTGACCATGACGCGGCTGATTCGATCAGCGGCAAAAGACTCCTGCACTTCTTCTAAAGCCGCTGCCATATCGGGCCAGGCGTTGGGGGCGCAGTCGCGAAAGCCTGTGACCAATAGCGATGCTGTCTGGGTAATGAGGTCGGTGGCGTTGGGCAACAAATCGATAATGGGCATGGGAAACGAACCAATATTGTGTGAAGCGCATGGTTGCACTGACCGCGATTGACTGGCAGGCATCAACCTAAATTCAGCGTGTATCAGCAAGCAGTCCGATACCGTGAATCCATTAAAAACAATTCTGGCAAAGGTGTCGCAAG
>CALCPB010000004.1 GCA_937897665.1 uncultured Halomicronema sp.
GCCATTGGGCGGCTTCGGCATAGATGCGGCAGCCCACCGCGCGGGAGCCGGTAAAGGTGATCATCTGCACATCTGGATGCTGCACCAGGTATGCGCCCACGGTTGAACCGATCGCCGGTAAAAAGTGCAGTACGTCTTGAGGAACGCCCGCCTCGTAGAGGATTTCCACCAGTTTGGCAGCAATCACTGAGGAGTTTTCAGCCGGTTTGAGTAGGGTGCAGTTGCCCGCTACTAGGGACGCGCCCGTCATGCCTGCCGTAATGGCGAGGGGAAAGTTCCACGGCGAAATTACCACGCCAATGCCTCTGGGAAAGTAGCGATAGCGGTTGGTCTCACCGGGGTAATCATGGGCATAGCTCGTATCTAGGCGCTCCATTTCGTCAGCGTAGAAGCGACAGAAATCGATCGCCTCTGACACTTCTGGATCGGCCTGTCCGAGGGGCTTGCCAACCTCCAGTACAATCCAGGCGTTGAGTTCGTGACGACGAGCGGCCATCAGGTCAGCGGCGCGGCGCAAAATCGCCGCCCGCTCTTGAGCTGGAGTCGCCGCCCAGGCGGGAAACGCGGCTTTGGCAGCAGCCAGTGCTTGATCCGCCTGGGCCTCACTCGCGAGCCCGACCTTACCCACTAACTCTGCCGGGTTAGACGGATTCACCGAATCCAAACTATTGTCGGTGCTCACCGATTCGCCACTGATAATCGGCGTATAGCGCTGGCCCAGCTGTTGTCGCACCATTTGCATCGCTGCCGCCGCCGCTGCCCGGTGCTCGGCGATCGCATAATCAGTATCTGAGGCGTTGGCAAACGGGGGCTGCCAATCGCCTAGATCCGCCGACTCGCCCACCTGATCCACTGCTGCGAACGTGGGCGCAACGAGCAGTTCTTCCCCCGCCGTATCTTCTAAGTTCTGCC
Organism: uncultured Halomicronema sp.; assembly: GCA_937897665.1. Lineage (GTDB taxonomy): Bacteria > Cyanobacteriota > Cyanobacteriia > Phormidesmidales > Phormidesmidaceae > Halomicronema. The sequence continues at coordinate 913 of CALCPB010000004.1, forward strand.
GGACAAAGGAGCTGTTGGCGGTATTTTCCAGCAGGCGGCGAATCAAGTACGACATGCCGGGAATCAACTCCCCAAAGGGCGTGTACACCCGTACCCGGTAGCCTTGAGCGGCCAGCGTCTTGGCCAGCTTATCGGCCATGCCGTAAAGCACCTGCAGTTCGATCTGGCGCTTAGGAATTTTCAGTGTTTCGGCAATCGCCATGGCATGGGCCTGCGATCGCACATTGTGGCTGCCAATCGCCGCATAAAGATGGTCGTGGTGCTCTAGCAGCAGCTGAGTCATCCGTTCAAAGTTGGCATCAGTGGAAACCTTTTCTCGATAGACCGGGCTAGGCCAGCCGTTTTGGCGAGCCGTAATCGTTTCCTGATCCCAATAGGCCCCTTTCACCAAGCGCACGGTGACGGGTGTACCTCGCTCTTTGGCCCAGTCCACCAGCGTCTGCAGATCTTCATAACTATCTCGCAGATAAGCCTGCAAGGTGACGCCGATATCGTCGCGCTGGCGAAACTCGGGCTCCAGCAAAATGTCTTGGAGAATCGCCAGCGTCAGGTCTTTGTAGCGATACTGCTCCATATCAAAATGCACCATCACCCCTAGCTCACCCGCGCGGCGCAGCAAGGTGCGAATGGGCTGGCTGACGGCTTGACGACTACCCTCGGCATCTAACGGGTCAAATTGGGAATAGAAAGCGGTGAGCTTGACCGACACCTGCACTTTCGACAGGTTCTCACTATCGGCCTGATCAATCGCGGTCACCGGTTTCCACTGCTGCGCCGCAGTCGATAGTTGCGTCATCAAATCTAAATAGCGATCGAGGTAAGCTTGGGCCTCCGCTTCCGTGATCACGGCCTCGCCAAGCAGGTCCATCGTGAAGGTCAGCTTGTCCTTGCGCATCCGTTCGATGGCCTTGATCGCCTTGCCCATGTTTTCGCCAGAAATGTAGCGATAGGCAAGGGTTTCCACCGCCGGGGCCACCGTCGTCGCCGCTAGCTGACCCGGCACCGAATCCGGATTCGTAAAGTTCAGCAGGCTCTTGAGAGCACTCGGCAGTTCCACCGCATCTGCCGACAGATATTCCTGCAGGTGCCGGGCAATTGCCGATTTGCTCCGCAGGGCCGGGAGCGTATCAATAAAGCGAAATAACTGAACTTTGAGGCCGGGATTGGCCATGGCAAAATCCATAATCTTGTCGTCCCACCGCATCTGATCGCGCATCTGGGCGAAAAAGTTTTTTTGCTCGCGGGTGGCTTTGAGCAGCTTTTGGGCGATCGCGAGGGTTTGGGGTTCGTAGTCGGTCTTTTGGAGTTGAGCAACCATGATTGTTGAGGCCGTTATGGACGTCGTGGGGAGACTGCGACTCGGGCAAAGGGCATATACCGGCGCTATCGGCACGGATTGGGAATCGGAGCACTGGCAGAAACAGGAATGTCGGCGACTCTATCAAAGTTTTGCGGCGGAAACTGTTACTCAGCAGCCACATAAGCACCATACGAATCCACAGATCAGCAGAAATCCCTGCTGGCTGCCCGCTCAATCATGAGTGCTGTCGTCGTTATCTGCCCCCAGAGGGGACACGGCGTGAACGATGTCACTTCAGGAATTTTGGCCGACAGTAGCCAAGCTCCCCAATTTCTCGCTCTGTTCTAGCCAAGAGCCAACGTTCTCGACGGCAATCGGGGATTTGAATAAACCGTCTTCATCCTGGTCAGGCTCCCCTTAAGTGCTGACTGAGTCGGGTATTCAAAGAGAAGGCGATCGCTGACTTGGGGATACCTGCAGGCTCACAAACCGCTGGTGTCAACGGCTTTCCCTCAATCACTGCCATCTCTATTTTACGGCAGCTGATTTTGGCGTGATTGCCACCGGTCTAGGCCGCTTCAGGGAGTTGTTTCCAAATAGCCTCCTTGATCGCAAGGGTTGGGCACTGTCAAACCCTTGAGAGGAAATTGTTTGGCCTGGGGACATTATTTAAGCGTAGTTCCCCAAATGCCTTAAGTGTTGAGGGTATATCAACATCAGCGGTTGGGTACAGCGGCTTTAGTCGGCATGGTCTGAGATGACGGAGCTGCAGTGTCTAAAAAGGGCGGAATTGGACAGTCGAGGGTAATGACGATCGCCCGCAACAGCTCAGCTTCACGAATGGTTACCGACTGATCGACGAGGACAGCATGAGCGGCAGCATCGACAATGGCCTGCTTGAGTTTCGGTACAGCGGGCTGCAGGCGTTTTAAGCTCGGCCCCAAATGGGCCAAGGTAAAGGTGGGTAGGGCCTGAGGCAGGGGTCGTTTGCTGGCTCCTGGCAGGCTGGATAACGCTGACTTAAACGCATAGAAAGCATCATCGGCGTTGGTATGGCCAACTTTTGCTAAGAGCGTGAGCACGACTTGGCAATCTTCCCAGAGGGGCAACAGGTTGGTCACGGCCTTGGGTTGTTCTAGCTGTTTTTGAAAGTGGGGTCGCAGCCGCTTTTGCACAATCAGCTGCAGCACATATTCTGACAGGCTCAGTTTGCCATCGGCCTTGACCAACGCCTGAATTTGCTTAAAGAAATCGGCGCATTGCTGCGGGGTGATTGTGCGCAGCGCCGGGATCGACAGATCTAGCAGGGGCAGATATTTGCGGGCATCCAAACCGCTGAGCAGATCAGCAATTTGCTCCACCTGGGCAGGCTCAATCGCTAATGATGAGGCTTGCACCAGCTTCAGCTGCTGCGATCGCACCGTCGGGCGCGCATCCAACAGCAAACTACAGACCAAGGCCATGGCCCCCGTGGGCGATCGCAGCGCCTCATTCAGTTCCGGCGGCAGCGACTGCAGCCAGGCATGGGCTTTGGTCAAATGCTGGGGACTGGCGGTGCCCACGCTGGCCATAAACTGTTCGACTGGGGGAATGGCGGCTGTTGATCCGGTAGAAGCTGATCCAACGGGAATTGAGCCCGTCGAGGGGGAACCCTGGGCCGCTAGGCCCATTGCACCCGCATTGGCCAATTCATTTGGGGTGGCGATCGACGCTGTCGGCACCGATGCCGGTGCCACTGACTGGCCCGTCATGCGGCGAATGCGTTCACTCAACGGCGGGTGGGTGGCCATCCAGCCCTGCAAAAAGCTTGGCTGAAAGACGGCCCCAAAAAACATGTGGCTGGCCGATTCTGCTTTGGGTGATTGCAGTCGCGAACCGGTGCCATGGCCCCCAATGCGTCGCAGCGCCCCGGCTAACCCCAGCGGGTTGCGAGTGAACTGGACTGCCGAAGCATCGGCCAAAAACTCTCGCTGCCGCGAAACGCTGCTCTTGATCAGGCGACCAAACATGAGGCCAATGCCCCCAACCGCCATGATGGCCAGGCCGAAGCAAAACAGCCTGCCATCTCGGTCACGGCGTTGGGAGTGTGACGAACTGCTGCGGGTCAATATCCGTCCGATAATGTAGATGTAAAGCAGGCCCTGCAGTATGCCCATCAGCTTCAGGTTAAGCCGCATATCGCCGTTGAGGATGTGACTAAATTCATGGGCGATGACCCCCTGCAGTTCGTCACGGCTGAGCTGCTCAAGACAACCACGAGTGACGCCAATGACGGCATCATCGGGCGCGTAGCCCGCAGCAAAGGCATTAATACCGATTTCGTGGCGGAGCAGATACACCGTCGGAATGGGGGTGCCGGAGGCTAGGGCCATCTCAGCCACGACGTTTAATAGCTGCTGCTCTTTAAAGTCGGTCGTTTGTGGATTTACCTGAGTGCCGCCCAGGCTTTCTGCCACAGCTGGGCCACCTCGGCGCAGCTCGATCATTTTATTTACGCTGCCAGCCCCAATCATGCTCAGCGTGCCTACACTCACAGCCAGCAACACGTCGGGTTGCCAGAACTGTAAGGGCTGCTCAAAGAAAGACACCAAGCCCATCAGGGCGATCGCATATAAGCTGACAATCATGGCTATGATAGCCAGGCCAAACAGCCCAATTAGCTGTTTGGTATTGCGCCGAGCTTGATCCTGATGTTCAAAAAAATCCATTATCTCTGATGTCTCTAAGGTCACCTAAATGGCCAGCTCAGGGCCGAGGACGCGGCCAAACTGGCTTGACGCCGTCTCCTCAGGTTTCAACGCCAGTGAGGTGTGACTAAAAGGAAACTCGGGGAGCAGCACGCATTTCGGGCGCTTCGATCGTCTCTAAGAGTTCTGCCGGTTGAAAGTTAAAGCTGCCCGCGATCATGCTGTTCGGAAACACTTCGCGGGTGGTGTTATAGCGGGTGACGGCATCGTTAAAAGCCTGTCGGGCAAAGGCAATTTGATTTTCCGTCGTTTGCAAGGCCTCGGTGAGCTGCGCCATATTTTGACTGGCTTTGAGGTCAGGGTAAGCCTCGGAGAGAGCAAACAGGCGGCCTAAAGTGCCGGTTAAGGCCGCTTCAGCGCCAGCTAACTGCTGCATGGCGGCGGGGTCGCCGGGGGCCTGAGCGGCCTGCTGACTCGCGTTGACCGCGCTGTTGCGGGCGTTAATGACAGCTTCTAAGGTTTCTCGCTCGTGGTTCATATAGCCTTTGACCGTTTCCACCAGGTTGGGAATCAGGTCATAGCGGCGGCGCAGCTGAATATCGATTTGCGAAAAGGCGTTTTGGTAGCGGTTACGCAGGGTGACGAGCCGGTTGTAAATGTTGACGGTAATGATGGCCAACACCACCGCAATCATCACTAAAAAAATTAACAGGCCGATGAAAGCGCCCATAAAGTAGTTGTCTCCTTGAGGATGATGAGAGGCTAAGGGTTAGCTACACTGCAGCCCCGCCAATTATCTGAAATGGCTTTCTTTGGCCGTAGAGTGCCCGGTCGATTTTCCTAAACCAACACAGCGGCTGCGCAAAAGTGACGTCTCTTTTCGCTAATGTGGCTGGTTTCACCTCTATCTGGGTTGAACCTGAAAGTCTTTAAGCTCTCAATTCTGAAGTGCCCAGCAGGCTTTAAGCCTATCGTCTTGCATGCTTAGAGGGCGCGATCGTCTAGGCCGCAGGTCGCTGCACATACAGCGTTTCTGCGGCGAGTGAGGTATGACCATCACTATGATTGCCACATATGTGGCAGCTTGGCGAGTAGGAGGATTAATTCCAGAACCTAGAATATGCAAGTTGCCTGACGCTCGCGAGACCCCATAAGGCCAAACCTTCGAATCGCGATCGCTACTTGGCCCGATGCCGTGTGGGATGCCACCACCAGATGGACGACGGGCCACTGGCAAGCAACCATCGGCTGGACTGAGGATATCTGGAATAATGTAGACACGCTGGCCCAAACGCTGGTAGACACCCTGGAGCAAGCGGGCAACATCGCGCTTGAGAGCCGAGAGCAAGTCGGTCGCACGGCGGTAGACACGCTCAACAGCACTGCTAACACAATGGTCAATCGCTTCAATGACACGTTAATCCGGCGATTAATCGAGTCAACGGAGCAGCCAACGCCGCCGTTAATCGGGTTAGAAATATTGGAGAATCTGCTAGTTTTTTAAACTTCGACTTCCGTTGGGCCTTGCACTTCCCGAGGGGTTTTCGGCATTGCAAATTCTGCTACACCCTACGAGATCGAAGATCGCTGGCAATAAACACCGGTTCTAACTGCTGTCAATCTGGTTGCAAAACAATGCCCCCCTCCCGATGCGGTTCGCACTAGGAGAGGGGCATCATGCTAAAGCATTGGGCGTTTAGCGGAGTTATCGCTGCTGGCGCTTGATAAATGCACCAAACGCGATCGCGCCTAATGCTACAGCCATTCCAGGTTCGGGGACATCGACGACATCTGACTTAGCGACCGATGAGAGAGCAGCAACCGCGTCAATATCTGCACCTGACTTACCGTTCGTGTAGGTATTAGTGCCGTTATCCGTTAGGCGCACGAATGAAAACATCGTATCTAGGCTGAGATCGGCATGGGTGTTGAGCAAGCCATCGATATCAATGCCAATACCTGAGTCATTTCGATAGTCTTGCTTATCTGCTAGACCAACTCTGTACCAGGCGTCACCATCAATGCTGATATCTACCAACATATCTTCCGGAACCTTGCCAATCTCAAAAATCCACAAGTCTGATGAATTGACATCACCATCACCAGTTAAATAGTTGTCAGTAAATTCCAGCGCGATAGAACCGCCTTTTCCGAGTGACACACCAATATCGCCTTTCCAACCGTTCTTCCCTACCATGTCAGAAGTCCAGTTGTTTTCGCCCAGTGCCGCATCCGAGTTCTTCAAGGTAACAAGTGCATCACCCGGGTTGTAGAACTCAACCTTGTCAGCGTAGCTTTCTGGAGTGAGTGATGCTGCGTTAGCAGTGGCTGGAACGATAGTGGCAGCACCTAAGGCACTAAGGATTACGAGGGATAGCTGCTTCATCATGACCGAGAAACTCCAGTGAATGTTAGGGAAAAGTGTCTTTTAGATTTGTTTGGAATCAGGAAACTTAGGGAAAAGCGAGGCGTTTAATCGGCTCAATATTGAATGTCCGCTCTGCTGGTAAGACCCAATCGCTTTCCTGAAAGGCACCACAACTACACACTAGGTGCTGCCCCTAAGGCAGGGAATGGGTAGAAGCAGGGGTTTCTAGCTTGAAGAATCGCTGAAGTCGCGCCGCATAGTTGTAAAGCAATGCTGAGGCAGATTACACATTTCCCTGAGACCTCAACTTGTGGCTCAAATCCAAGGAGATGCCAGGCATTACAGGATGACAGGAATATCACCTATGGTGGTTTCTCAATAGCCTGGGTTGAACCCTGAATAAGTGGTAGCAAGGTTTGGTTTTCCATGTGAAACCTTCAAGGGCGTTAAGGCCAGCTCCCCAATCGGGGTGATGTTCTAGATCTGTGGCGAAGGTTGCGAGCTTGCTTCGAAGGCACGAGTGTCAGCAAAAGATCCATAGGTCTAGTGCACTCCCCAATCGCGCCTAACTGCGCAGCCGATAGCCCATGCCTCTCACCGTTTCGATCGCGTCATTGCCTAACTTACGCCGCAGATGGCGGATGTAGACTTCGATAATGTTAGAGCCGGGATCATAGTCGTAGCCCCAGACCCGGTTGAGCAATTGCTCTTTACTCATCACCTGCATGGGATGTCGAAGTAGCACCTCGGCCAAGACGAACTCTTTGGCCGACAGCTCGACCAGGCGACCCTCTACCCAGGCTTGCCGCGTCAGCAAATCGAGCGATAAGTGACCAACCTCTAAACGGCTTCCTGAAGGGCTGGCATTGGCAGGAGGACGGCGATCGCGGAGCTGGACTTTGATACGAGCCAGTAACTCTTCAAAGCGAAAGGGTTTAGTCATGTAATCGTTTGCCCCCCCTTCCAGCGCCGTCACCGTGTCGTCAACGCCATCCCGCGCGGTGAGGACGATGATGGGCAGGCACTCCCCCTGTCCTCGCACTGCTTGCAGTACTTCCAGACCATCTTTGCCAGGCAACCCCAAATCGAGAATGAGTAGGTCAAAATCATCGCCCCGCGCCAGCTCTACGGCTTGATGGCCATCTTCGACCACCAAAGTGGTGAAGCCATGAGCCTTGAGCCCCGCTTTGAGAAAATCAACGATGTGTGGGTTGTCTTCCGCGATCAGAATGCGATTCATACTGCAGAGTTTCCGATGGATAGACTGCGGGATCGAGCGGCAGGATGAGGATAAAGGTGGCGCCTTGCCCGAGTTCGCTGGCCAATTCAATTCGCCCGCTGTGGGCCTCAACGATCGCGCTGACAATAGCGAGGCCTAAGCCAGCTCCTTCGAACGGTTGATTATTATTGGTGGCGCGGGCAAACCGCTCAAAAATTCGCCGCTGGTCGGCTGGGGCAATGCCCTCGCCGGTATCGCGCACCCAAAATCGTACATAGTCGCCATCAATGGCGGAGCCCATGGCAATGGTGTCTCCGGACTGGGTATGCCGCAGGGCGTTTTGCACTAAGTTCATGACGGCTTGAGAAAAGCGCTGTCGGGCTAACGTCGCTGGATACAGCCCCTTAGCTTCTAGTCGCCAGTCGCGGTCTGGGGTGAGCGATCGCGCCTTTAGATAGAGCTCCTCGGTCAGCCAGTCCAAATCCTCGGGTTTCAAAATGAGGAAATCAGGTCGCTCGGCTTTCGTCAGCAGCAGCAGGTCATTGACCAACCGATTCATCTGCTGCAGTTCATTCGTAATCAGCGCAATGGTTTCCGCCTGTTTTTCCGGGCGGTAGGCCAGGGTTTCTAGCTGCCCCTGAATCACCGTGATCGGCGTACGCAACTCATGACTAACATCTTTGAGAAACTCCTGCTGGCCGTCAAAGGCCCCCTGCAGCCGAGCTAGCATGTCGTTGAACGTCGCTGCAACGGCAGTGATTTCGTCCTTCCCCTGCAGGGGAATCCGCTGACTCATGTCCGATTCCGTAAGCTGACGAGCGGTGCGGTTCATCAAATGCAGGGGGCGGAGCAGCCGACCGGCCGTGACCCAGGCAATCACAAAGAAGCTGCCCAGCACCGCCACCGACACCTTGAGTACTAGCCGAATGGCCGCCGTGCCTGACTGGTAGGCGGTCGTTTTATCTTCGACCGCGATGAAAATGCCCTC
>CALCPB010000005.1 GCA_937897665.1 uncultured Halomicronema sp.
GTCGCGGTGGGATTTGCCTTTAAGGACTATGTCAGTTCGATTATTGCTGGGGTGGTGAATCTGTTCGAAGGCTCGTTTCGGGTGGGCGATCGCATTCGCATCGGCGACCACTATGGTGAGGTCGTGAAATACGGTTTACGAGAGCTGCGCCTGCAGACGCCCAGCGACGATACGGTGACGATTGCCCACAGCACGACCTGGACGACCCCGATTGAAAATGCCAACAGTGGTCAGCTGGAAGCTCAAGTCATCACAGAGTTCTATTTTGCCCATGAGGCTGATATCAATCGGGTCGTCAACATTCTCTATCAGGCGGCCTATAGCAGCCGCTATACCCAGCTCAAGCTGCCCGTGGTCGTGATTATTGCCGAGCGACCTTGGGCGACGCATCTCAAGCTCAAGGCCTATCCGATGGATGCTCGCGATGAGTTTGTCTATAAAACTGACCTGACGCTGCGCGTTAAGCAGGCCTGTGCTCGGCAACAGGTGCCGTATCCCCAGGTGCCGGCGATGGAAAAGACTGATTGACGCTGTCGGAGAACCGCTGTGGGCACCTGGGGAAGTAGGAAAGGGGAGATACGGCATGGCGCAGTCGGTGTGGGGCGCGCAGAATGAGTCGGTTGGGCGGTATCGCGATGCTCCAACCAATCACTCTCAATTTGGCCGACCCTTGCCCTTGCCCTGCAACAGGGGCAAGCGGCCTCGCCGTGTGCAGGATCACTGGATTAGGGGGGGATGCCAATGAACAAGGATGATGCAGACTTAAAGCGTGCTTCGATGGAAGCGTTAGAGGCGGTGCTGATTCCTGGCGGTGGCCTGGGATCGAGGGGTGAGCTGCCGCCTTGGGTGCAGGCTCGATTAGATCGAGCGATCGCCCTCACGCCCCGGCCGCAATATTTCATCCCGCTGAGTGCGGGGACGACTCATAAGCCCCCACCGCTGGATGCATTGGGGTTTCCCATGCTGGAGTCTGTCGCGGCAGGGCGCTATTTGGCCGCCCAGGGCATTGCGGGAGCGCAGATTTTGCCGGAGACGATTTCTCTTGACACCATTGGCAATGCTTACTTCGCTAGGGTGCAGCATACGGAACCGTTGGGGTTGAGGCGGTTGCATGTGATTACGTCAGCCTTTCATCGGCCGCGAACGGAAGCTATTTTCCGCTGGATCTTTGCTCTGTCGAGTCCAGCCGTGCCCTATGCTCTAACGTTTGAAGCAGTGTCGGATGTGGGCATAGCTGCCGATGTGCTTGCCGAGCGCTGTGAGCGAGAACGCGCAAGTTTAGCGCGGGTGAACGCGTTGAAGACGCGTTTTACCACTTTGTCGGCGGTGCATCGCTGGCTCTATGACGAGCATGCTGCCTATGCGATCGCCCATATCCCTGAGCAGTTAAGCAGTGCGGCCCTAGACAGCTATTGAATAAGGTGAGATTGCTGCTCGTGGCAACGCTGGATGACATGTTGCGCTTGAGGACGGTTCTATGACTGCGTCCAATTTATGGCGCAGCCGGTTCAAGGGGGGAGACATCCACCGTTTCAACCGTGCCGTCTGGTTGAAAGAGCAGATCAATGATGGTGGTGTCGTCTGTGGGTAAGTCAGGGGTGCTGAGCAACGGCAGGCCGGTGCGATCGCGGTATTGCTCGGCTAGGGCATCTTGAGGGGTCACCTCGACTAGCGTGCCAGCGGCGTCAAATACTAGCCTGTAGGTCAGCGTTTGAGCGAGCCCGTCCGGTGGCGTCCAGCGATCGCGAACTGTTTCTAGCAGAATGGCCAAGGAGTCGGGAGCCAGAGCAACTGCACCTGCGGTGGCAGTGCTGGCAGCGGCTGATTCAGCTACGGGGGGAGCGATCGCTGCCGGAGCGCTGGCATCGGTTTGCCCATCAACGACTCCAGGAAAGCTGTCCGCTTCTGATGGGGTCGGAGCTGTGTCAGCCAACCCTTCTGCGGGTTCATCAAGCAAGCCTGTGAGTTCGTCAGGGGCGGCCTCACGGGTCGTGGCGGTTGCCGGGGCGCGCGGTGCGGGGCTCGGCGACGGGGGTGGGGTCGTTGGGGGCGCGTCTGGGTCAGCGAGGGTGGGGGTGGGCTTGGGGGGGGGGGGTGTGGTTGCTTTTTCTTATTCTTCTAGGGGGGGGGTTGGATTGGCTGCGCTGTCTGGTGGGTCTGGTTTTGGGGCAGCTTGTTCGTCTGTCGCTGAGTCTGGAGTGACCGGCGTGTTTTTGGGGGCGTTGCCAGCCGCGCCTGCGGGCTGACTGGCTATTGTTGGGGAGTCAGTGGGCGGTGCCCCAGGCTCTGCTTCGGCAACGGCCGCAGGGGCTGTCGCGTCATCGGCATCATCGGCGGGTGGGTCAGGGCGAGGGTTTACCTGGTTCTCGGGCATCGCGGGGGCCGTTTCGAAGGTGGTTGAGGGCGCTTGGAGGGCGGTATCGCCCTCTGGCTGAGACTGATAAAGCGGCCACAGGGCAGTGGTAATGCCCATCGCTGCTACCATTCCCGCTGCCACGGTGCTCCACTGTCGCCAGGGCCGACGCCGCGATACCGCTGCTAGGGATACCGGCAACGGACGCACCTGCGTATCTAGCTGGTCAACCACATCGCCCAAATCTGCCAGCTGCAATGCTCCTAAGGACACCGTGGTGGCACCCGTGGTGGTTTGGAGCGGGCCTAAATGTAGGCTGTGTCGCGTGAGCCCATCCGGCACTAGGTAGGGCTGGTCGGCTCCGCGATCGCCCCTGGCCACCGGGTCACCCACCAGCTGAGACTGAAGATAAGTTTGAACGGCGTCGATCAGCGGGAGAAATGAGTCGCGATCGCCGCGAATTTCGACGGGCTGTCCGCTGTCCTCTAGGGAACGAATCTCAAGCTGATAGCGCAGCACCTGCACCACGGGTTTATCTGACCATTGCGACACCGCAGCCGACCGCGCCATCACCTCAAGGGTGACGGTGGGCGAGTCGTAGCGTAAGGGGGTGAGCTGAGTCGTTGAGGTCATAGACGGGGTTGCTGGGCCTAGCGCGATCGCTCTAAAAGAGCCAGCCAGAGTCGCCGCGTGCCGCCCGCTTGGCTATAAAACAGCAGGTCAACCAGCAGCTTTAAAGCGAGGTCGCGGAGGCTTTCGGGCGTGGGTAAATCATCGGGAGTCATGCGGTCTTCGTAGAAGTTGGTGAAGGTATCGAGATAATCACCCAAAACGCCGACTCGATGGAGGGGCTGATTTTGGGCAGTCGCCGCTTCTAAGCGGGTCACGGCATCACGGATTTTACTCTGGTGCTGCTGGGCTAAATGCACGCTAACTAACACCAGACCCCTAGCCTCATCAATATCGAGTTTTTTGCGTCCTTGACCTTTGCGCAGGGGGCTAGCCTGTCGGAGCCGCCAGAGCGTGACGCGATCGCCCATGATCGCGGCGATGCCGAGCTGCTCAGCCGCTTCTAGCATGGCTTCCGATCCCAGGCCCACCAAAGATTCCAGTGCCAATAACACCAGATCCAGCTGCGCTTTAATGCTGTCTAGCTGCTCGGGTGCGGGGGAAGCACCGAGATTGGCTGCTGGGTCGGGGGTTGGTTGAGACTTCACAATTGCGCCACCACTCTACGCTACAGAGTAGCGGCAGATTGAGCCGTTGGGTTACCAGTCTTGAAACGACTTAACGCCCTTTAAAGGGTGTAAGCAAAGTTGTCGACTAACATACCGGGCACCAGGGTGCCGCCCAAGTCGCGATAGCCATAGCTGCCGACTTCGGGCATGAATTGAACGGATTGCGTCAGTGCCATCAGCTGGGTGCCCCAAAAGTTATAGAGGCTTTCGTCAAAGCGCAGATTCTCGATGGGCGCAATGATCTGGCCGTTTTCGACCCAAAAGCAGGCATAGCGGGTCATGCCGGTAATGCGCCCTTTGGGGCGATCGCTCCAGTTCAGATAGTGCAGATTCGACACATAAAGGCCCGTGTCAAGGGCCGCGAGAATATCCTCATCCGCTAGGGTGCCGGGGGCTAAGGCGGGCGATCGCAGATACTCGCCACCTTCGGCATAGGTCGAAGGAATGCCATATTCCTTCGCAGTCCGGGCGCTTACCAGCGTATTCACTAGCTCACCAGCGGTAATCAAAGGCATGGTCAGCGGCGCTAACTCGCCGTACTGGTTGAACCGAGGCACCTGACCCAGGGTGAAGTCTTCGGTCAGGTGGAGGTGAGGTGAAAGGGGTTTTTCCTGCCGCTGCAGCGCCCCCAACGCACTGCCGCCGCGGCGGATAGAGGCTTCACCGATGCCGCCCCAAGAAAGCATCGTCATGAGCTCGGCCACTGCCGCTGGGGCAAAGTACGTGCGATATTGGCCCCGTTCATTAGTCTTAGGAGGATGTGCCATCTGGGCGAGCAGCGTTTTCGACGTGTCGAGGGTGTCCGCATAGGCGGCATCTTCCCACTCACGTCCGGCATAGGTGCCCTTGACTGCTTGCCCAGCCGGGGTGAAGAGGGAATAATCCACTGTGAAAGTCGACGTCTCAAACCAGTGCCGCTGCCCGGCAGAGTCGGCATAGGCCCTTGCCGCCCGCCCGCCGGCATACAGGCCAGCGGCATCCAACCCTTGCAATGGTGGCATCAACGCTGGGGCCACGCGATCGGGGGTGAGCAGCTGACCCTCATAGACTTCGCGGCTCTGGGCATCGCCCTCCGGCAGCACCAGATAGGGGTCGGTGGGCAACTGTGGTAGCTCAGCCCGTAGGGTTTCTAAAGCTGTGAGCAGCAGCGGCCAGTCCACTGTCTTATCGCCGGTATAGGGCTCGGTTTCGGTGGTCGATCGCTCTTTGCCCATTAAGGTCAACGTCAGGGCACCGTTTGCGATATTGCCCGTTTGACGCACCTTGGCCTGATTAAAGCGGGTGAACTGGCTCTCTTCTGCCACCAGCTCGACGGTCAGCGCTTCGTTGGCCTGCAGCTGCGGTAAGAGCGCGTCGATCAGTTGATTAAAGGTCGTTTCCCACTGTTGCATTAGGCGGCCCCCCCAAACACTTCGATCTGATTGAAGGCACAAACGGGTGCGCCATGGCCGACTCGGATAATCTGATTCGGTTCGCCTTTGCCACAAAAGGGCGTGCCAAACATCTGCCAGGTATTGCGATCGCCCACCTGAGCCAAGCTGCCCCAAAACTGTGGCGTGGTGGCCCGATAGTTGGGATTGCGCACCGTTTCGGCCAGCTGGCCGTCCCGAATGCGGCGACCATATTCACAGCCAAACTGAAACTTAAAGCGCTGGTCATCAATCGACCAGGAGCGATTGGCTTCCATATAGACGCCATCTTCAATGGAGCCAATGATTTGTCCAAAGCTGCGATCGCCCGGCTCGACATTAATGTTCGCCATGCGATCGATGGGGGGCCGATCCCACGAGGTGGCGCGGGCGCAGGCGACTCCAGGCACGCCTAGCCGCGCCTGGCTTTCGTGGCTGCCGAGCCCTCGCTGCAACATGCCCTCGCGAATCAGGTACTGCCGCTCCGCGACGACGCCTGTGTCATCGAAAGCATAGCTGGCAAATTCTTGTTCGACCGTGGGGTCAAAGGTGACGTTAAGCTGCTCTGAGCCGTACTGCAAACTGCCAAAATCCGCTGGTTTCACAAAGCTGCCACCGGCATAGTTGCGCTCATCGCCCAGGATGCGATCTAGTTCAAGGGGATGGCCGATGCTCTCGTGAATTTGCAGCATCATTTGGTCGGGGGCCAGCACTAAGGTGGTAGACATTTCGGGACATTCGGCGGCAGTCAGCAGTTCGATCGCCTGCTCACCTGTGCGCTGCTCCAAGGCCCACAGCTCGTCACCCAGGTCAAAAAATTCCCACCCAGCCTGATAGCTGTGACCCCGACCGTTGTTGCTGCGCGTTTGCACGATCGCCCCGTCTTGCGCAGTGGCACCAAAGCTCGGACTAAAAAAGGAAAACCGCTGGTGCACTTGGGTGCCGCTGCTGCTCGCTAGCCAGGTATCGACTTCCTTGGCGGTGATGCTGGCACTGGCCTGCACAATTTGGTCAGACACCTTGAGGCCCTGACAAATGCGCGACAGCAATTCGTGGGCGTGCCCAGTGGTCAAGGTTTTGAGGGGTTTTTCGACGGGCGATTGATAAACACCCAGCACAGTCGGGCGAACGTCGGGTTGAAAGGCGTGAATTTTCCCCGGCGCAGCGGCTTTGGCCTGCTGAAAGGCTTGTTGAGCCGCTTGACGTAAGCCTGCCACGGTGAAGTTATTGGTGGCGGCATAGCCGATTTGCCCGTCTACCAGAACTTCTACCATGGCCCCTTGCGCCAGCGATCGCCGGTTACTCTCAGGTTTGCCATCGCGCTGTGATCGATAGACGCTCTCTTCTCGGGTGGCACGAATGCCGACCCAGTCGGCGGCGAGATTGAAGGAAGCGATCGCGGCCTGCAGTAAATCAGCAGGATCCGCGATCGTGCGTAGGGGGGTAGCCGTCACGGTAGAGTCCACAGTTAAGTAAGCTGGCCTCTATTCTAGAGAAGTTGATGGAGAAAGTGCGATCTCTTTCGCACGGTCTCTTGTGCTTTATGGCCATAGCTGTTGAAGGCAAAGTAAACCGAGCATGACTGTCTGTAATTGCGTAAAGAATGAGTCAATAGGTCAGCAGTTTTAAGTATGATCCTCCTACAACGCACGGCACCAGCAATTTGCTAGTTGGCAATTATGACTGAACTTCTGTAGCAGGCGATTACAGCAGTTTGAAAGTTATCTGATGAGCCGTAAACGCGATCGCAGCCTTGATTATGAATGAATTTTAAAGATGAAACAAAATGGGATGCTGCATTTGCAAGTACTCAAAGTCATTTAGCTGAAGTAATGGCTGAGTATAAAGCTGGCCAAAACGAAGTACTCAATCCTGAGACCTTGAAATCCAGAACGACGGCTAAGTTTTGCAAGACCTTTATATTCATTTTGCTAGATAAAAATGTCAGGAATTAAGCGTGGTGGCGGAGAGCGGTCTAACAATTACTCTGGATCTAAATACACAAACTGGTCTCGGTATAATCCCTTTGATCTAGAAATTTCGTCACTGTCCGAGGATCTAAAGCCAAGATTGAGTATTGAAATAGACTCAACGGCAATCTCTGTCTATGTTCGAAGCTTACACCCTGGATTTGTTTACCCAGTCCAGCTAAAGGATGTCAAAGAAGTCCTTGATCTGGTTCCTCCGGCTTTTTTGAGCAATTTATGTAGCGTGTATCTGCTCGGGGGTACATCGAAACAGCTCAAAGCTTCCAAAAAGTATTTTAGATATGGGTGCTATGGATCCGGAATAATTTATCTCTATGCATTTCCTAAACGGATGCTGAAGGAAAATTGGGGCAAACGTCCAAAGCCAACCACTATCCAAGAATACGAGCGCATGGGAGCTAAATGGATACAAGACGAGTCGGGTTGGTATTTAGAGTTTGATCGGCTAAGTCTGAGACGGTTTTATTTGTATGACGTTCTCCTTCATGAACTCGGACATCATGTCGATCAGCGGCTCTCGAAGCGTGATGTGGCATCTGCTGAACGTTATGCAGAATGGTTTGCGCAAGAGCATGCTCGAACAATCCCAAAATCCTGCTAATGACCAAAATCTCCATGAAGCAGCAGCTCGCTTTGGGGCATGAGTTCATAGTCAGCAGTTTTGGCAAGTTGTGATGATGCTGGGCGTTGGTGAGTAGAGGGACAGGCGATCGCTGATCGGCAGCGTTGAGAAGCCACAAGATCTGGTTTCTTGTCGTTTGACGATTGCTTGACCAGTAACTACAACGTAATTACATTTTGGTTTTGGATTTATCTAGCGATGGGCGCAGCAATTAGAACCCGAATTGTCAAAATTGGTAACTCTCAATGGGTTCGTATTCCTAAACTCCTGTTGGAGCAAAGCGGCATTCATACAGACGTCGAAATCGAAGTCCAAGGTGATCACCTAACGATTCGGACAGCGTCATGCTTACGCGCCGGATGGGATGAAGCTTTCGCGGCAATGGCTGAGCAACATGATGATGCGTTGCTGGATGACGTCATCTCTACCGATTGGGATCACGCTGAATGGGATTGGTAGTCAAGCGTTTTGATGTTTTTCTGGTCAATCTTGACCCAACTATCGGTAGTGAAATTCAGAAAACATGGCCCTGTGTGGTCATTTCACCGGATGAGATGAACCGTTACATTGCCACCGTCATCATTGCTCCCATGACGACCAAAGGAAAGAAATAACCAACTCGTCTTCTTTGTCAGTTTCAGGGTAAGGAAGGACAAATTATTCTGATCAAATTCGCACAATTGATAAAGCTCGATTAGTTAAAAAGTTGGGTGAAATTAGTCACGATGAGCAAAGAGCCCTGCTGGCGACTTTGGCTGAGATGTTTGCTGAGTGAGTCCCTAGAACCAGGGCTGATAACGTAGCAGAGACGTGAATTATGGAACAGTCTGAACTTAGCCGCGTGGCAATCCTTGGCGAAAGGCTTTGGCCGCTGCTAATGGACTGGGGTTTTGCAGGCAGCGGGTTAGCAGGTCGATGTCTAAATCTGGCAGCAGTTCACTTTGGATGATGGGCTCATAGCCAGCGGTTTCGGCAAACTGTGGTGCTGCTGGGCGTTGGTGATAGAGCGAGAAGCGATCGCCCTGCCAAAACCAAACTTCTTGTACCCCCAAGCGACGATAAAGTTCCAGACGGTTGATGCTGCCGCTCGTCACAATCACCTCGATCGCCAGATCAGGAAAGTCTTTGTCCGTACCGATGCAATAACTTTCATCGAGTTCACCGCCAGCGCCTTGCTCGGGCCGTTGCAGCGTTGTGGAACCCATGGGGAAGTACTCGGTCTCGGTTTCGACAAAATAAATTTCAAGGAGCGTTCCGATTCGCGTTTTGCCACTCTCATGATTACGGCTAGGAGACACGATTTCTAACACTCCAGCTAAAAAGTGCACCCGATAGGGGGACTTGTCTCCCAAGTCAGCGACTAAAGCTTCGTATTGCGCCCAAGCAACTCGATCGAAGACTCGTCGTTCTTCTGAATCCTCAAGGGCTAATCGCTCAGACCAATCGTTCAAGAGAACCATTGCGTCGCATCCTCCAGCATCTGCTCATATTTTAGGGCGAGTGCTAGGGAGGTGGCTGTCAGAAGACCCGAGGGAGGGATCAGGGTGGGGCGCAAAATTGGGCGGTGTGGTTGGGAGTTGTCAGGTGCTGCACAGCGATGGTGCTGGGCGAGGAGGTGTGAGTAATTGAACTTTAAGACAGAATATGAGCAAATACTGGCATTTCGGCTGCGGTGCCAGTAAACTTAGGCGTCACGGTTTCAGAGGTCGGCGCATCAGGCAAAGAATCCCTAGATGTATTGTGCAAACTCTCGATTTTTAGTAGACAGCACCCGATATAGTGGTTAGGAATTTTCCGGTGTGCAGACTCTATGTATGAATTACACGAATTCAAATATGATGAAAGTGTGAGGCTCGATAGAACTATC
>CALCPB010000006.1 GCA_937897665.1 uncultured Halomicronema sp.
GCGTGGGCCTGGGAGCACGCCCCGGCGATCCCATCATTGATGAACTGGATACGATCAAGTTCATGGGAGCCGGGTTAACACCAGAAAACTTACGGTTGACGCAAGCTGGTGAAAATCTGGAAATCACCTTTGTGGGGGATACTACCGGCACTCAAGTCGTTCTAGAAGATTTTGCGCTAGATAACCAAGACACTCTTCTGACACAGACCGGAGGCAGCGTCGATCGCGGCAACATTTTGTTTGACGGCGAGGTTGACTTTGCTGATAGTTTTGATGTGTTCAATGCCGATTCCACCCAGAGCGATCTCTGGAATCGCGACACAGTCACCTTCCTCAATGATCTGGACAATACCGTTCAGGGCTTTAGTCAATCTAATGATGTCATCAACGGGCTCGGGGGAGATGACGTCATTTCTGGCCTTAGCGGGGATGACTTCCTCAATGGTGGCGATGGCGACGATACCTATACCGGGGGGGCCGGAGCCGATCAGTTTGTCTTTGGCTTAGGTCAAGGCATTGATATTGTCACTGACTTTGAGGTTGGTGTGGATACGATCTCACTGGGTGGCCTAACATCAGAAGGTGTGCGGCTCCTAGAGTCGGGTGATAATACCCTCGTGCTCACGCAAAGCAATGAGTTGTTAGGGGCGTTGCAGGGCGTGACGGGTCTCGACTCAACGATTTTCGCCTAAAACAGACGGCTCGTAGAGCGTCGTTGACGTTCGTTTGAGACCAGATATCATGCCTGCATGCTCTTCGCCATGCAGGCATGATGGTTTTAGGGGCATATTAATTGGTTCCCAATCCCTTATCTAAAGGGGACTTTGGAGTATTTTTCAAGGATTAAATCAATCAGCATCTGGTTCGCAACTCAGAGTAGAAGATGTCCACAACTTGCTGAAGCGCTAACGGACGAGATGCCCTATTTTGCTGGTCATTAGAGGCAAAATCTGGGGTTGATGGACGAAAAAGTGATCGCCGGTGATCTCATCTAATGAGAATTGAGCTGCTGTATGAATCTGCCAAGGTCTCACGTCATCGAGACTCACGATCGCATCCTGATTGCCTCCAATCGCTGCGATCGCACACGACAACGGTGCCTGAGCTTGATAGCGATAGGTTTCTAACAGGGCAAAATCAGCCCTCAGCGTGGGCAGCAACAGCTCCATTAGCTCATCATTTTGGATGACGGCCTGGGGCGTGCCGCCATAACGATTCAACTCAGCCAAGAAGTCGGCTTTTGGCAGTTGGTGCAGCGGCGGCTCAGTCGAGGTCAGGTGGGGGGCACGGGCGGCAGACACCACCAGCAACTCTGGCAGCGGCAATTGGCGCGATCGCAGCCATCGCGTTAACTCAAAGGCAATCAGCCCGCCCAGACTGTGCCCAAAGAAAATGAAGGGTTGATTCAACCCCGGTAGCAAGGTTGTGCCTAAATGGTCAACGAGCTGAGCTAATTGAGTAATCGGGGGGTCGGCGATGCGTCGACCATGTCCGGGTAATTCGATCGCGCAAACTTCAACGGTAGGTGACAAGGCGGCTGACCAGTGCCGATAGACCTGAGCGGCTCCGCCCGCATAGGGGAAGCAAAACATCCTGAGGCGAGCTTGCGGGTTAGGGGTCGGATAACTGAGCAAGGGGGAAGTAGGCAGCGGCATATTGGCTAGGGGCGGTCATAATTTGGTGGTCAAATTCCTCCCAACAGAAGGGATGCAGCCCCTAGCTGGTTGGGTGAGTGCGGGCGTGGCAATGCTTGACCTTAAAAGCTTCTGAGTTTAATTGATGACACACCCTCGATACTGGACCGGATTTATCCGGCCAAAGTGACAGCCGGTTCGCTAGCAAGGGGCTGAACCTGCAGGCTAGTTGCCGCGATCGCTCCTTGACAACGTTGTTTACTCGGGTCGCCCGCATACACCAGCCGCCCTAAACTATGGGCCATCGCAATCATTTCCGGCAGGGGTAACCAGGGAAAAACGGCCGTGTCTCCCGTCCGAGAAAGTAAACCCAGCAGTCCTTTCATAGTCCCGAGCGTAATTTTTTCCTGTGGCAAAACAACGACGCTATCGACTTGGTCGATTAGCCAGTCGTGGGCCCAGTCTTCAGCGGTGACCGCGATCGCTAGCTTCGCCTGAGGAACTGCGTTAACAAAGCTAGGGGTCGCGGTATCACCGCAAAACAGTTGATGTTGAGCCCCGAGTTGATACCAGCCAGCGGTAATCTCCAGCTCCGGCTGAGCCGTGCGCGATGAGTCAGCCAGCTCGACCGATTGGGGAATCACCGTGATAATTTCCGGCTTCTTGATCGCGGGCTCTTCAGTTTCAGGCGCGACGCTGGCGGTGTTAGCGGCTTGCTTGCGCTGCTTAATCGCTGACTTGATTGATTTATGAGTGATTTTCTGACCGCTAGCGGCCGCTTTCAGGACTTCGGTTCTCAATGCTTCTGGCACTGAAGGGGCAGCGAGCTGATATAGAACCGAAGTTGCGATATCGACTTTTGCAAGTTTTGCAAATCTATCGCCAAAAGTTTCGTAGACATTGATGAAGTTGTAAGCAGTCCGCTGACTCCAACCAAATTCGGCTTTTAGCCAAGCCAAAAACTGGCCATACTTGAGGCGCGATCGCACATCGGCTAAGCGCTGGCCGATTTCCCACACATCCTGGGCCGAACGGCGTAACCGCTTCCGAATTTCGCCCGTATGTCCTTGAATAACCTGTCGTTGTGCTAAGTCAAGACTTTCATAATCGAAAAACGTAGATAGTTGAACCGGATCGTTCGGACCGCTCATTACCGACATGGGAATTAAGTTTTAGAAATAAGACTGGGTTCTAACATTAAATTACCCAATCCATAAATCATGGTAACTCACAGGTTGAGATACTTCTAAACTTTACATTCAACGCCCAGCAC
>CALCPB010000007.1 GCA_937897665.1 uncultured Halomicronema sp.
CCTCGTGGCCATTCACCCCCGCGTTTTGAACCCGGTGCTGCGGTGGTTAGCGCAGGCCAAAATCAAACAGACTGAGATCCAGCCGACCGCTGCCGAGGCGGAAACTAACATTCCTGAACTCAAGCGCTATCCCCTCTGGCCGCTCTTGGGTGAGATCGGCTTTGTCGTCTTTCGCGGGGTGGGATTTCTACTGTGTTTTTTAGCGCTCGGTTCCCTGGGGCTGACCGATATCTGGCGAATTTTGGGCGCGTTTAGCCTAGCCTGGCTGTTAGGTCTGGTGGTGCCCGGTGCCCCCAGTGGTCTGGGCGTCTTTGAAGCGACTGTGCTCACTGTCTTGACCCCCACGTTTCCGGCGGCGATCGTGCTGGGGGCTGTGGCTCTTTACCGGCTCAACAGTACCCTGGCCGAGGTGCTGGGCGCCGGGGTGGCTGTGCTCGACGAACGGTGGAATTTAGCGATCGCTGCCACGGCCTCAGACGCGTCTGAATCGACCGAGGCTATTTTGCCCCAGTTGCCTCCCAGCAGTGGATAGCGTTATCCAGACAATGCAACTTCGCTATCCTAGCCAGCCAGCGGTTTAGGGCTGGCAACTTGGCCTAGAACACCGGCCAAATGCCACTCTCTGACTTCCACCGTCTGCGATGACTCGCCGTCTTTTCCTCACCTGACTGGCGACTGCTGTTGCAAGCCGCAGTTTGATGAGGTCACTCCAGATGGCTGAAATCCCCATCCGATGGGCTTCTGCATTTCGAATTCTGCTATGTCAAGTCTGGATACTGACCCTTCATAAGGCTCATGGCTGCCCTAGTGCTTTCTGGGCAGCAGGTGAGGGCTGGGCTGATTAACCGATGATGCCGACTAGTGGAGCCGGTGAGCTGCGAGCTGCATAATCATGCCTTCGCGGGCTAATCGTAGCTGCGGGCAGCGATTATGAATTTCCATCTCAACATGGTCTAGATAGTCGTCATCATGCAGCGGATTATGGTGAAACAGCACCATTTCTTTGACTTGAGTCTTTTCGGCAATCTCGATATTTTGGTCACAGGGCATCGCGGCATCGCGTTCGAGATCTAGATCGACTGTTTCTGAATAAGCGCCGCCATAAATCAGCATATCGGCCCCCTGAGACAGATAGAGCAAGTTGGGGGCAGGGCCAGCAGCGGTCGTATTGCTATCGGTGGCATAGACCAACGACTTCCCCTGGTAAGTGATGCGGAAGCCCAGCGCACTGGTATGCGAATTCAGCGTGACAGTTTCAATGGTGGCCCCATTCTCCAGCGTCATAATGTTGCCAGCGATCATCGTATGAAACGACATCGTCGCCGCCATTTTTTGGAGCGGCGTAAAAAAGTTGGGCCGCAGCATTTGATCGGTTAAACGCTGTTTGATCGAAGCGCCGTTCGCCGCCGTTGCGCCATAAATATCGAACTGATTGCCGGCAATGAAGGCCGGCCCAAAAAAGGGAAATCCTTGAATGCGGTCCCAATTGGTATGAGTAAAGAGGATGTGGGCGGTCACGGGGTGGTTCTGCTGCTGCAAATGCTTGCCCAAAACCCGTAGCCCCGTGCCACCGTCAAAAATGATGCGATGCTGACCCAACAAAACTTCAACACAAGCGGTGTTGCCGCCATATCGCACGGTGTCAGCACCTGGGGTGGGTACACTGCCCCGCACCCCCCAAAACTGCACTGTAAACCCTTGGGATGAGTCAGACGATGACACCGCTGAAAGACCTCCATGAATTGAAGGGTTTGAGGGATGTTGAGTCAGCATAGAAGCTTCTGCATCTGGCATGGGACGATTAGCGGTCATCAATCGTACTTATCGATTTTAATAAATGGTAAAGGCCCACCAGCGGTGGAATTCAATTAGCTATTGCTATATATTCTGATGGATTTAAATATCCTCAGGAAGTTTTAGTAGTTTTTATAACTTAAGTGCAAACCCGCTTCAAAAAAAGTGACTGACAGCCAATCAGGTAGTTGGCACAGGGGCTGTAGCGTGTGAGCAGGACAATGTCTGAACCTGATCAAAATCGCTAGAAGCACCTCTCCTGCTTACAGTACCCATCCCCACTACCTGAATGAACCTAAGCAGCAAGGGTTATTTCACGGCTTCGATACATTGCTGAACGAGCGGTTTCACCTTGTCGACATTTTGCCAGCCGAGAATTTCCGTGACCTTGTTCTCTAGGTTCTTATAGCTACGGAAGAACTCAGCAATTTCATCTAGGCGATGGGCGGCAATGTCATCTAAAGAATTAACTTGGGCAAATCGGGGATCTTCGGCGGGTACACAGAGAATTTTTTCGTCGCGATCGCCGCCATCAATCATTTCCAGCATGCCAATGGGGCGCGAGGCGATGACGCAGCCGGGAAAAGTCGGCTGATCCATCAGCACCATGCCATCGAGCGGATCACCGTCATCGGCTAGGGTATTGGGCACAAACCCATAGTCGTAAGGGTATTGCACTGAAGAAAAAAGCACCCGGTCAAGAATGAGGGCACCCATGTCCTTGTCAAACTCGTACTTGTTCTTGCTACCAGCAGGAATTTCGACGAGGACGTTGAGCAACCCCGGTTCAGGTTGGGCAGGAATACGAGATAAATCCACTATGCGTCTCCAGATATGGGCCTAAAACACTCTGGAGCTGCCTCTGCGCAAGACGCCAACGCTGCCTGCTCAGATCAAATACACCCTGAACCCGTGTCCTGGGAGTAGATCTGGGCGAACTGATGTGATCCCCTTGACGCAGCTGGGCAACTCTTCGCTTTGCATTTTAGGCGAAGACGTTCACTTGACTGCAGAACCGCTCAGTATCCTCATCAATCATTCACGAGTTTGCGAAAAAGGATAGCCCGGTAGCGTTGCTGGCGGCGCATTGGCCGAAGAATAATGGGCAATCGCCAGCACCGGCAGCATCAACGTTAAAACTGCAACAACTGCGCCAACAAGATGAGAGAAGCGGCTACTCGGAGGTTCCGGAGGGTTCTCGGAAGGACTAACAGATTCCATACAGGCGAGGTAACAGTACCTAAATTGAAAACGGCAGTGACAGACCCGCGCACTTACAGTTTCAGCGTAGCTTACTTGAGAAATGAATCTGCAAAGAAGCTTAGGGAAACTTTAGAGTTCCCTGCTGATAATCAGCTGAAATCTACCGTAACGAACGTCTGGGATATCGGTTGTGAGCTAAGCCACACAATGCATACAAGAAGTGTAAACAAATGCCTGCATCAACTTAACATTATTCTTTCTTCAATGAGTGCGATCGCCATTCCGGAAAAGAGGGGGCGAGCTGCTTAGCCCACGATGTTGGGTGCTGCCCTGAGGAGTGCCGGTAGCGAGCCCCGACATCACGCCCTGAAGCTTCGGCGGTAGAGGGGCATCATGGCGGCGACTCATGGTGATTCTAGATGCTGGCGGATGGCTCTCAGCTCGGCCAAAATTGATTTCAAAATTTCTTGGGTGGTGGTCTCTTCTGAGGGCTGTACGGTAATCGTCGGGTTTAACCCCAAAATGTCTTGAGCGAATCGCCGTACCTCGCGAGGGTGAAACTGCAAGGGCTCGTCGCGATCGCGCCGCACTTCCGGATTGAGTTTCTCAGGGTCATAGGGCGGGTTGAGAATATCTAGATCGGTGTTGGCATACCGGTAGACCGAGGCCCGCGATCGCTTGATCTGCTTTTGCACGTCATCGACGGTGAGGTAAGCATCTGGCGGCAGTTCGTCAGGACGATAGTCGGCCGTTTGTGTCCCCAACTCAGAAAACCCAGTGGCGTCTTCCATAACCCTCATCATCAAAGTTGCATGTTGAGTCTACAGAGGAGATTGCAGAATCTCAAGCCAATTTTGTGCAACTGCTAGAGACTGTCATTATTTGGCGGCTGAGTCCCTATGCTGAAAGCTGTTCAGCCTCTAGGTATTGGTCCGGACGGGCGCGGTAATGCTGATGCTGTAAGGCTTTTGAGGTCGATTGATGACGTGCCCTAGAGTTGCTTACTGCCCTGCTGACATCACTGTCGTGAAGGGGGGCTCGTCGCTATCCGCCCTGGGTGAGTGATCTCCGCCTGCGATCATCAAGAAACGCTACAAACGCGATGTGCAACTAAAGATTGAGGAAAGGTTCCATCTCTGTAAGCTAGAGCTATCAACAGTTCTAAGCGTTTATAGGGATGAAACCATGTTTGATATCGACGAGTTTATCATTGCTGTCTTCTTGGTGGTGGATACCTATCTGACGCCAATACTGCAGCACTCTCCGCCGCGAAGCAAAGGTGCGTCACCCGCGCTGAGTGATAGTGAAGTCTTGACGCTCGAAATCGTGGGCGAGTTTTTGGGGCATCACGACGATGCCCGGCTCTGGCGCTACTTCTATCACCACTGGCACGACTGGTTTCCAGACTTGCCCAACCGGACGACCTTCGTCCGGCAAGCCGCGAATCTTTGGCACTATAAGCAACGGCTCCAGCAGCAACTGTTGCAAGCGTTAGGTGCGGCTGAGAGCGATTTGTATCGTGTCGATGGCTTTCCGATGCCGGTCTGTGGCTTCAAGCGCGCCCCCCAGGCGAAGCTATTTGCTGGCCTGGCCAGCTACGGGAGTTCTGCAACTAAACTGGGCACCTTTTATGGCTTCCGTGGACATCTGCTGATCAACGCTCAAGGACTCATTATGAGCGTGAGTGTCACTCCCGCAGACGTGGATGAACGCGATGTGGTGCCGGAGTTAGTCAGCGGTCTCCAAGGTTGGTTGCTGGGCGACAAAGGCTACATTCGAGAGGTGCTACGCCAAGAGTTAGCCCACCAGAGCTTGAAGCTGTGGACACCGCTGCGCCGCAACATGAAACAGTATCACCCACAATGGAATCGAACCGACAGTCGCCAACGGCAACTCGACGAAACGGTGATTGGAAACTTATGTAATTGGTATGATATCGAGCAAATTCGCGCCCGAGACC
>CALCPB010000008.1 GCA_937897665.1 uncultured Halomicronema sp.
GTCGGTAATTGTGGGCTTTGCGATTGGGGAGCCGCTGCTGCGTTTGGCTGATACCGCTTTGGCCGCGATCGATGGCGGCGCCGGGTGGGGCAAATCAGTGCTAGTCGGAGGCGGCTATGCCGTGGCGGGCCTCCTCTTGCTATTTGTCAATCCACCAGCAGAAAATCTGACGCCCCACGATGCCCCTCATCCCTGGGAAGACATTAAAGAAGGAGTGCGTTATCTGGGGCAGAAGCCGGTAGTGCGCAATGCCATTCTGCAGCTGGTCTTACTGTTTTCCGTGTTTGCGGCCCTGGCTGTGTTAGCCGTGCGTCTGGCGGAAGTGATGCCCGCGATCAAGTCATCACAGTTTGGCTTTTTGCTCGCGGCAGCGGGGGCGGGCATGGCGGCGGGCGCTGCGGTGATTGGGCAGTTTGGTCAGCGAATTAATCGAGGGCGACTCAGCCTTTTGGGTTCTCTGGGCATGGCGGGAGTGTTAGCGGCCATGGCGGGGGTGACACAGCAGCTCTGGCCGATCCTGACGCTCATTGCCCTATTGGGATTCTTTGCTGCATCCATTGGGATTCCCATGCAGACGACGATTCAAGAAGAAACGCCAGCCGCCATGCGAGGCAAGGTGTTTGGCTTACAAAATAACGTGGTCAACATTGCCCTGAGTCTCCCCTTGGCGCTCGCCAGCATTGCCGAAAGCTGGCTCGGACTACCACTGGTTCTGCTGATCCTGGGTGGGGCCACCGCCACGGGGGGTCTGCGGACCTGGGATAGTGCCAGTACGGGTGATGACAGCACGGTAGACGCCTCTCTGGCTGAGCAAGAGGGCGATCGCGCCTAGTTTTTAGGCGATTGTTGGTCAACTGCCCGCAATCAGCGGATAAAAAGGCTTCTTCCCTGTTAGATGCATGTAGCATGGCTTGGCAAAAAATCACCGTTTTGTGGAAATGTCACCTACAGCCGAGAAATTACTCAAGCGTTGCTAGAGCGCGGTTACCAGGTTACCTTTCTACATTTTGATCACGGTCAGCCGCAGCCTGACGCCACTGGTGCTTGGGGGCGACCCACATCTGCACCCCTTTGCCAGGAAGTGGCTCTGCCGTTTCTTTTCAAGTCCCAAATTCTGACGGTGCCAGCCTGGAAATCCGGCAAACTGCTGCATAACGCTCTAGACCGGGTAAAGCCCGATGTCGTTCATGCTTCGCTGACGCTGTCACCCTTAGACTTTCGGCTGCCCGAAATCTGTGCGTCTTTGCAATTGCCCTTGGTGGTGACGTTCCACCCGGCCTTTGATCGCAAGCTCAGAACGCTGAGTTCGGGTGCTCAGCACGTCACCTATCAGGTCTACGCCCCCATGCTGGCCCGCTGCGATCGCGTGATTGTTTTTTCTAAACTGCAGCGCGATTTATTGATGCGCTTGGGGGTGCCCCCAGAGACGTTAGCGGTGATTCCAAACGGCGTCGATGTGGGGAAATATTCGCCTGGCCCATCGGCGATCAAATCGACTTT
Source organism: uncultured Halomicronema sp. (assembly GCA_937897665.1). Lineage (GTDB taxonomy): Bacteria > Cyanobacteriota > Cyanobacteriia > Phormidesmidales > Phormidesmidaceae > Halomicronema. The sequence continues at coordinate 1,501 of CALCPB010000008.1, forward strand.
GCAAGTGCGCCAACTGCTGGTCTACCAGGGCCGTCTCTCTCCAGAAAAAAACGTTGAGGCCTTGCTGCGGGCGTGGCGACAAGCTCAGATGGGGCCTGATTGCCTGCTGGCGATCGTGGGGAATGGCCCTTTAGAGTCCTCGTTGAAGCTATTTTATGGTCACGATGCTTCGATTCATTGGCTCGGGTTTGTCAAAGATGAAGCCCGCCGCATCGATATTCTGCGCGGAGCTGATGCCTTTTTGCTGCCCTCTCTGGTGGAGGGATTGTCGCTGTCGCTGCTAGAAGCAATGGCCTGCGGCACGGCCTGCATTGCCACCGATGCGGGAGCCGACGGAGAAGTTTTGGAGGATGGCGCGGGCATTGTGATTGATACTCAGCGAGTGAGCCATCAGCTGCAAACCATTTTGCCGATCTTTCGCGACCATCCCGAAATGACGCGCTTATTAGGTCAAAAGGCCCGACAGCGGGTACTCGAACGCTATACCTTAACCAAAAACGTCTCTCAGGTGGAAGCGATTTACCACGAACTGACGCCGCCGACGCTGGCCTCTGAGTCCTCTTACATGATGCTGTAGCAGCAGGGCTATTAGAGTCTGAATCGAGGTCTGACCCGACCAACGGGACTGTTGCCGGCATCGCCCAACAGGGGCTTGCAGGTCACGATTTACCAGACTTCAGGACGGGGCTTTTGGCTGGGTAGCGCTGTTGTCGTCGCCTCTTCAGCGGCCCGGGCGATCGCCGCTGCCATTCTTGAGGCAAAGGGTCTGAGCACTGACCAGGCCACCGGCGACAGCCAGCCACGCAAACTGATGGAATAGGAAATCCGAGTGCCCCACACCGTTGATTCCAGACGATAGACGACGCGCTCCTCAAGCCCTGGTACCGGAAACAACCGGACGCTAATCAGCTCGTGGGGAGAGACGCGCTCGATAAAAATACGAATGGGAATGGGCAACCAGCGGGGAAACACCCGATAAATCAAACCGGGTTTGGCCATCAGGCCGCGAGGCGCGTTGGTACTCTCAATCAGCGGATGCCAAGAGGCGAGGTCAGCCAGGTTACTCAGGGTTTGCCAAAGCGTTTCGACTGGGGCGGAGCTGAGAGCTTGATAGGTCTGATAAAAAGACTGCTTAGCGTCCGCGTTAGGGGCCTGAGACGAGTGAATTGAGCAAGGGGGTTGCCGTCTAAAAAAACGAAAAACTTTCATGGTGAGGAAATGTGACGATGGTCTTAATAGAAAGAACGTTTTCTAGCCTGCGGTAATAGACTGGCATCGTCTCCCAGCGACGTTTTAGAGTCGTATTGCCAAAATATTTGAGTCTGGGGAATTGTAAGCGTTAATACATTGACGTCAATGTCTTGCTAATGTTCAATCACCAGCGGTGCTGATTCGGGTTCCCGTCTCAAAAATTTAGGCTTCTCAATATTGAGAAATGTTTTTGAGCAGCCATTCAACCCTCGATTCACGGTAGGGTAAAAATCGTTCAATTCCTGCTAGGTCAAGGGATTGGTTGTGTTTGAACGGCGACTTCCATCGGTTCTTCCAGGTCGTCAGTATCCCGCTTCAAAACATCCTTGCCAGCCATCAAAAGTGTGGCATACCTAGGGGGGATTTGCAGCTAGTGAGGTCTCGCTTGACCCGGTTTTCGGCCCGACCTTAACGCTGCGATTCACTACATCACCCTGCTGATTAGGATTGTCACCCTATGACGACTTTTTCCGCGCCTCAGCGCTCTCAATCGACCTCGCCGACCCCGGCTGCTCCCCCGGCTGATTCTCGCGATCGCGTCAGTCAGTTTATGCAGGGTATTCAAGATGAGATTTGCCAGGGGCTAGAGGCGTTAGATGGGGGGGCAACCTTTCAGCAAGATCAGTGGGAACGCCCCGAGGGCGGCGGCGGTCGCTCGCGCGTGATCAAGCAGGGCGGCGTGTTTGAGCAGGGCGGCGTTAACTTTTCAGAGGTGTGGGGCGAGCAGTTACCCCCCTCGATTTTGGTGCAGCGTCCCGAAGCGGCGGGCCACGGCTTTTATGCCACCGGCACGTCCATGGTGTTACACCCCCATAATCCCTACATTCCCACCGTTCACCTCAACTACCGCTATTTTGAAGCCGGGCCGGTCTGGTGGTTTGGCGGCGGTATTGACCTCACGCCCTACTATCCCAACGTGGCGGATGTCCAGCATTTTCACCGTACGCTGAAGGCCACCTGCGATCGCCACCATGCCAACTACTATCCCGGCTTTAAGCAGTGGTGTGATGAGTATTTTTACCTCAAGCACCGCAACGAAACGCGTGGGGTAGGGGGCATTTTCTTTGATTATCAAGATGGGTTAGGGCAGCTCTATCGAGGGCCGAATGAGACCGGGGAGGCCGCTCAGTACAGCCAGCAAGTGGGAGATCTGCCCCAGCGCAGTTGGGAAGAGCTGTTTGCCTTTGTGAGTGACTGCGGCCAAGCCTTTTTGCCCGCCTATGTGCCAATTGCCGAGCAGTCTAAAGACCGCCCCTATGGCGAGCGCGAGCGTGATTTTCAGCTCTATCGCCGGGGTCGCTATGTGGAATTTAACCTGGTTTATGACCGGGGTACGATTTTTGGGCTGCAAACCAATGGCCGTACGGAATCGATCTTGATGTCGCTGCCCCCCCTCGTGCGTTGGGAATACAGCTATCAGCCCGAACCCGGTACGCCGGAGCAGCAGCTATACGATGTGTTTCTCAAACCACAAGACTGGCTATCCGACGGCTTTAAGCTTTAGTCTCGGTCGCGCAGCAAACTGCCTGCTTGCCAAGCGTGATTCGTAGAGGATTCGTTAATCTCTGCCTTCTTTTGGAGGGTAGTTTCATGACAGTCAGGAAAACCAGCAACCCTCGATATTGTGAGGCGAGACATCTTTCATCCGGATCCGGCGCGGCAAATTTCCAGCCCAGAATATTCTTTCACAAAGATGAAATAGCCCTGCTATTCCTGTGGGAAAGCCAATTAGGAAGATAAGGGCGATCGCCAAAGGGCTCCGACAATTTGCGTTTCCGCCCTGAGATGAAGTGCCAGATTATCTGCGTGAATTGCTCAATGCGGTTCTGTGACCTCAATGAGAAAGCAGCCGAGGCTTAGCGAGAAACGGTTTGCCGAGGCTGCAACAGAGCCGTGCGGGGGTTGAAGGATTCAAGCTCTCTCAGCTCTTGGTAAAGAGCCCGTTCGCGATCGCTCACCGTAGGCGGCACGACAATTTCGACCTCAACGATTTGATCGCCTCGACGATCTCGCCCCACGACATAACCGCGCCCAGCGAGTCGCAGGCGCTTACCAGTCTGCACGCCAGCTGGCATCGTGAGCTGCACCGGCCCATCCAGCGTCGGTACGGTGATGGTGCCGCCTAGAGTCGCCTCACTAGGCGTCACCGGAATGCGGCAGAACACATCGTTGCCCGTCAACTTAAACAGCGGGTGGGGTTCCACCTCAATGCGCAGATAGAGGTTACCGCCGCCAATGCCTTGCCCCTTTAGACGAATGCGCTGGCCAGTGACCATACCGGGAGGCATCTCGACCTCGATCGCCCGACCATCTTCGAGCCGAATTCGCTCTTGTCCGCCGGCATAGGCGCGCTCTAGCGGCACGGTGAGCGTCGCCTCCGCATCCCGTCGCGGGTTCGGGCGCGCTGCTGCCGTCCGAGGCTCACTCGCAGAGCGGGATGACGAGGCAGTCTCGCTGCGATAGCGTGGGGCCTCTGCTGAGCGTCCGTTGCTGTTAGGAGATGATTCACCTCGGCGGTTGAGCAGCTGATCAACAAAGGAGTTGAAGTCACCCAGATCGCCAAACTCTAAGTTGTTGAAGGAAAACTGACTAACCCGCTGGCGAAAGCCCTTTTGCTTCCAAAAGCTGCTGTACTCTTCGTATTGCGATCGCTTCTCAGGGTCAGAGAGGATTTCGTAGGCCTCACCCAACAGCTTGAACTGTTCCTCAGCGGCCTTATCGCCGGGGTTGAGGTCAGGGTGATACTTCCGTGCCAGCTGACGATAGGCCTGCTTCACCTCGGCGGACGAAGCAGTTTGATTGACCCCTAGAATTTCAAAGTAGTTGCGAAAGTTTTGCATAAACGCAGTTTCAGCATTGACCCATCCAAATGGATCAATTTTTGAGTGTTCTCAGCTAGCGACGGGAGCATAGACTGCCAGAAGGGGCTGCTACAGCCACTCATCCTCATCTCCCCAATCGTCATCATAGCCGTTGTTGTAGCCCGCAGGCGGGGTATTGCTGGGGCGATCGCGACCCGTCGATGCCGGATCACGGAGGGGCAGATCACGCGGCGATCGCGACGCTGGCGGCGGCCCTGGGGGACGGTTCCAATCGCGCTCATTGCGATTGCCAACGGGCGGGCGGGGCGCTCCATAGGGCTCCGGCTCACCCCAGGGATCGGTGGCAGGACGCGCGTCTGGATTCGGGGCACGGCCCCGACCGACATCACGATAGCCGCTGGCATCGGCACCGTAGCGCTCAGGTGGATAGTTCTGAGCGGGGGGCGGGCTCGGATTAGTCGGGGGGCGACCATAACCGGGATCGCGGGGGCGATCATTGCCGTAGATCGGCGGCTCAATCCAACTGGAGCGAGCCGGGGCTCGATAGGGGTCACTGGTGCCCGGTGAGCCATAGGCATTGGGCTGATAGCGCGGTGGGGGCGGGGCGCTGTAATAGTCATTGGCAGGGGGCGTTCCGGTAAGGCGGGGGCGATCGTAGTTCCAGGCGTCATCGTCCCAAGCGGGCCGCCGCGACCAGCTATCTTCGTAGCGGTCGTATTCGTTATCGTCGCCCAGAAATGTGCTCTTTAAGGTGCCCCCAATTTGACCGAGCAGGCCGGTTTCTTCTGTGTCGTCATCGTAGAGGTAGGCCTCGCGATTCAGCTCGTAGGCGTCGTCCTGCTGTTCGGCTTGGGTAATATCGATGCCCCGTTCGTCGTTGTTGGTGAGACATTCCCGCAGCTCTTGAATCAGGCGCTCAACCCGACGGCGACGATCGCGGGCAAACTGCATGCCAAAGTCCAGTACGACTTCCCGCAGCACCCGTTCGGCCTGGTAAGTCAGGGCCTCGGCCCGGTTACGCTTTTCGACCTGTTCACGCTTGAGGCGATCGGTATCTGAAAACTCCTCCGCATCTTTGATCATCTGCTGCACCTCTGCTTCGCTGAGGGTGGCAGAGCCTTGAATGGTCAGGCTTTGTTCGCGCCCGGTGG
>CALCPB010000009.1 GCA_937897665.1 uncultured Halomicronema sp.
GCTCGCTCATGGAAACGTTGAACCTGTAGTGGCATGACTGACAGAGGAGTTAGGGATACAGCTGAGCGATCGCTGCGGCCAAATCGGCTTGCCGCATCAGCGACTCGCCGACGAGGATGCCCTGCGCCCCGACTGCTTGAACCTGAGCCACGTCTTGGGGGGTGTGAATGCCTGATTCACTGACGACAAAGATTTGCCGCTCTTGCAGCTGGGCTTGGCGTGCCTGCAGCAATTGCTCAGTGGTGGCTAAAGACGTTTCAAAGGTTTCTAAATTGCGGTTGTTAATGCCGATCAGCTGAATCGGGTCGATCGCTAAAACCCGGTCGAGTTCTGCGAGAGAATGCACTTCTACGAGGGCACGCATGCCGAGTGCCTGAGCGATTTTGGTGAAATAGCGCAGATCAACGTCGCTCAAGATCGCGGCAATCAGCAACACGGCATCGGCCCCTTTGACCCGTGCCAGATACATCTGATAGGGATACAGGATGAACTCTTTACAGAGCAAGGGCGTATCAACGGCAGCGCGAACGGCGGCTAAATACTCAAAACTGCCTTGAAAGAAGGTTTCGTCCGTCAATACCGATAGGCAGGCGGCCCCGCCCGCTTGGTAGGCTTGGGCGATGGCAACCGGCTCAAAGTCAGCGCGAATCACCCCGCGACTCGGCGAGGCTTTTTTGATTTCAGCAATCAGGGCCGGGGTGCGATCGCTCTGCTGCAGCGCGGCCAAAAAATCGCGCGTCGGAGGGGCACTGATCACCTCTCGCTGCAAATCGGCCAACGGCATCTGCTGGCGTCGCCGCGCCACCTCTTTTTCTTTTTGCCAGACGATTTTTTCTAAGATGTTCTGTGGCTCAGCATCTGGGGCCTTGATTTTGTACGTCAAACTTTGCACAGAGACCTCAGGGTAGGGCGACCGACGGCGAAACTGCATGGTGAAGGAACCTCAGGCGCTAACAACGGCGCGCTTAAACGCTTCATCCATCACTTCTGAGAGCGTGGGATGAGTATGAACACAATAAGACAAAGCCGTGACCGTCTGCCCTTGGGCGATCGCATTGGCGGCTTCTTGAATCAAATCAGAGGCGTGCAGCCCAAGAATGTGAGCGCCTAAAATTTCACCAGTGTCTTTGCGGTAAATCACCTTGGCAAGACCGTCGGATTCGCCTTCTGCTAAGGCCTTCGAGTTGCCCTTAAAGTAGGTTTTGACCGTGGCAATCTCAAAGCCATCCGCATCAGCCATGGCCTTTGCTTGGGGCTCTGTCAGGCCGACAAAACTCACCTCAGGATGCGTAAACGCAGCGGCAGGAATGCTGCGGTAGTTGACGGTTCGCGCTTCGCCACAGATATTGTCAACGGCAACGACCCCTTGGGCCGAGGCGGCGTGGGCCAGCATCATCTTGCCGGTGGCATCACCGATCGCCCACAGATGGGGCACCGGCTGGCCGTCACGCAGGACCCGCAGTTCGTCATCCACGGCGATAAAGCCCCGGCGATCGGTTTCCAGCCCGACGCGCTCTAGGCCCAAATCTTTAGTAGCGGGAATGCGCCCTGTGGCCACCAGACAGGCATCCACCTCCAGCACATCAACAACTTCCTGTGTTTCTCGATTGACGAGCTCGATCACGACAGGGGAACCGGGCGTGACTTTCTTTGCCAATACACCGGCCCGTGTTTCCACATCTCTGGGGCTAATCAATACTCGCTGGGCCACCTTGGCAATATCAGGATCAAAGGTCGGCATAATTTTGTCGAGGGCTTCGACGATGGTGACTTCGGAGCCTAAGGCAGTGTAAATGTCGCAAAATTCTAGCCCAATGTAGCCGCTACCAATGATCGCCACCCACTCGGGTAGCCACTCGAGCTGTAACGCGCCGTCGCTGGTGAACACCGTCTTATTATCGATTTCGATGCCCGGTGGCACAAAGGGAATCGAGCCCGGTGACAGCATCACATCTTTAGCCGTGAGGGTTTGATCGCCCGCTGCGGTCGTGACCACGACTTTTTGCTCTCCGGCAATTCGGCCCCAGCCTTCGATGATGTCGACGCCCAAGCGTTTTAGGCTGTTTGACATATCGCCCTTAATCTTGCTGACTAAGTTTTTCGCATGATCGGCGATCGCCTCCCGCTCAAAGGAAACATCG
>CALCPB010000010.1 GCA_937897665.1 uncultured Halomicronema sp.
GCGACTTCTGAGATTTTCAGTTTTTCCTTAGACGACGCTCTTCTGATCTTGGGGGGCGTCTTGACTGCGATGGACCAGTGCCAGCTGATAGGTGACTTCATCCCGCTTTTGGGCGGTTTCTAGCGCTAGGTCACGGTTGCTGCGGTTTTGGCGCGTGTCGATACCAAAAAACATTTCGGCCAGTTCTTTGTAGTAGGTCGACAGCTCGTTGTAGAGTTCGCGAGCTTCGGTGAGTTTAGCGATCGCCGTGGTGAAATCGCCGTGCGTGATGGCCTGGCTAGCGTCAGTGGGGAGCTGTTCGGCATAGGAAACGCTAAAGTCGCTGCCAGAGACCTGATCGACGCGGCGCACGTCTGAGGGGGGCGCTGCTTCGCCTTCTTGGGCCAGGGTGGGGGAAGCGACGACACCGGCAATGGTCACGGCGAGCAACCCACCGCCAACCCAATAAAATATTTTTTGCACGCGGGGAAATAAACAAACAGCCATGGGGAACCTGGGTCGAACGTTAAGGGCAAAGGGGGCAAATTAACTGAGGTATCTTACCACTTCGCTTGTGACTAAATGCGAATGGCGGGCCGCCGGCACCGAATGGGTTCGGTATGGTTGAGGCAGGCTGGGGTGATCGCGGTTACGACGCGGCAAGATTTCAGTCACTTGTTAGACGGTTGGCCCAGTGTGGAAGTTCCGAGGCATAAGGCATGAGTCAGAGCGGCAGACCAGCATCCGGACAGCTGACGCTGCAGCGGGGCGGTGAGGAAATTATGCTAGCTCCGGCGAGCGATCGCTTGACCACGCGGCTGACTTCGCCAGAGGCCGTGGAGGCCTTGCGGGCGGTGGTGTCGCCGGTAGCAGTGCGACCGGTAGCGCGGGGGCAACTGGTGGAATGGCAGGTGGAACCGCCCCGCCTAGAAGCCTGTTTGGCCACGGTGCGATCGCAGCCGACGGTGGCGTTTGCCAGTCGGGTCTATCAGCCGGTATCGAGTCCCCGCACGTGGATTTATCTGACCGATCAGCTCACAGTGCAGTTTGACCCGACGGTGTCGCGATCCAGAATTGAGGCGATCGTGCAGCCCTATGGCTTGGGCGACCACACGGCGCTGGTGGGCATTCCGAATACGTTTATTTATCGGGTGACGTCACAGGCGACTGAGAATCCGGTCAAGATTGCGAATCGACTCATCGGCTTCTCCGAGGTGTTGACAGCGGAGCCCAACGTCGTGATTGAGACCGCGCCGCTCTACCGCCCTCAAGATCCGCTGTATCGCCAGCAGTGGCACCTGTCGTCTGCCGCTGGGGTGGATGTGGGGCCAAACGCCCACATCTCAGTTGAGCCCGCCTGGGATGTGACGCGGGGCAGCCGTTCGGTCGTAATTGCAGTGAGTGATGATGGTTTTGACCTCGACCATCCCGATTTGCAGGGGCTAGGCAAGCTCGTCGCCCCTATGGATCTCAAGGCAAGGGATGCAGTACCCTTGCCGACTGACACCAGCGACAATCATGGCACCGCCTGTGCCGGACTGGCGATCGGCGAAGAAAATCAGGACGGTATTGTCGGCGTCGCCCCCGGTTGTGCCCTCATGCCTATACGCACCACGGGTTTTTTGGATGATGAATCGGTAGAAAGAATTTTTCAGGGCGCGGCGCGGCAGGGCGCGGCAGTGATTTCCTGTAGTTGGTCACCGGCGGCGATCAAGTTTCCCCTCTCTTTGCGACAGCGGAATGCGCTGACCCAAGCGGCCACGACGGGGCGCGGCGGCAAGGGCTGTGTGATTGTGTTTTCGGCGGGCAATGCTAACCGACCTGTGAGCGGCGCGGTGTCGGAAAAGGGCTGGCCGCGCAACGCGATCAGCGGCACCACAGAATGGCTGAGCGGGTTTGCGGTACATCCGGACGTGATTACGGTGTCGGCCTGCACCAGCTTGAATACGAAGGCGGTGTATAGCAGCTGGGGCCAGCATGTGGCCGTGGCCGCACCGAGCAACAACGGCCATCCCAGCGTATCGCTGCCGGAGGTGGGCACGGTCAAAACGGGGCCAGAGGTGTCGGGAGGCATGCGTGGACGCGGCATGGTGACCAGCGATCGCACTGGCACGGCAGGCTACAGTCGTGAGGCCAATACCGATACCTTTGGCGGCACGTCG
>CALCPB010000011.1 GCA_937897665.1 uncultured Halomicronema sp.
CGGGGTCATTATCTTCGATATATTCCAGGCTGACGGTGAGGTCGGTGCGATCGCTAATCTGCCAGGCGAGAGTCGGCGCAATGAATGACCGATTAAAGCTGTTGTCCAAATCTCGAAAGCTCTCTTCGCGGCGGACCAGGGCATTCAGCCGATAGCGGACACTCCCGTCTGCCGTCAGCGGGCCAGTGAGATCGAGGCTAGGGCTGATGAATCCTCGGTTACCTACCTGGATCTGAGCGCTGTAAAAAGGCTCGGAGAGGGGCTGTTTTGTCACCAGATTAATGAGGCCACCTGGGTCGGCCTCACCATACAGTACAGAAGCCGGACCTTTGAGTACTTCAATGCGCTCTAAGTTAGCAATTTCCGGTGCGGCGGCGTTGTTGCCAGAGTTAAAGACTCGAAAGCCATCCCGCAAAATGGGGGAGCCAGAGTTGCCAAAGCCTCGAATCGTGAACCGGGTGCCCCGGCCATCATCATTGCCGAAATAGTTCACGCCAGCCACATTGTCTAGAACGTCTTCAATGCCCGTGGCCTGCTCATCTTCAATCAGCTGGCGGGGAATTACCTGAATCGACTGAGGAATATCCTCGATGGGGCTCTCTGTGCGGGTGGCGGTGGCCGCTGTGGGCGCGAGGTAGTCGCTGCCGACTTGCTCACCGGTCACGGCCAGTTGAATGGTGTCATCGTCTGTTGCCGCAGCGCTCGGGAGGCCAGGCGCAATGCTGACGGTTACCCCGGCTGGCACGCTGCTGATGTCGGCGGTCGGCGGGGCCTCTGCCCCCGTGATTACAAGCTGGACCTGTTCACCCGGCAGCTCGGTAATCTGCACTAAAGCTATGCGGGCGGCGTGGTCTAACTGAGTAATTTCGTCGCCTGCGGATAGTGCCAGTACTGCGTTAGACACTGTGATGACCAGGGCATTGCCGGCGATGCGGGAGGTCGGCGTCGGCAACTCACCGGCCTGGGTGACTAACTGTATTTGTAAACCCGTTTCACTCGTTTCTAGGCGTACTTCAGTGATCTGCACGGGTGCGGGGCTCGTTTGGGCGACCGCCTCAATTGGGGTTGGGAGGGACGAATGCGGCGATCGCGTTGTCTCCAGCGCTTGAGCAACGGCCGCATTTGCCCATTGCATCATTAACGCTGGGGCGATCGCCATTTGCCCACTCATGATTGCTAATAGCCAGAAACCGTTGCCGCGTTGCCCAAGCTTGCTCATCATCGCCCTCACACTGATCATCTCCACCTTTGACAAAACCTGGCAGCGAGTTGGGTCAACGCTGTCTAAGGCCCTGCGTCAGGCTTTCAACTCAATTAGTTTGAGAGCAGGTTAGGATGAATTCTCATCTGGGACTAGCAATTTTGGGCGCTTAACGCATTTTTTCTGACGGCAAATTTTCGTGTCGGTCACAAACCAACTGGGACGCATCCTCTCAGATTTGCCCAGGGCGAATGAATGAAGGCGATCGTAAAGAGCCTTCAAGTCAATATGAGAGAGGATTTAAGCAATGCATTTCCGGATTTCACCGATCATTCCCTCGACTTGCCCTGACTTACCCGGCAGATTGTCTGTCTATTGCCTCTAAGTTGTATCCATGACAGCAGGGAATAACCAGCCATGCCTTACAATGCGAACTATTCTCATTAATAACAAAGCGCTTTATTCATTCCACCATGCCACCGCGATTAGTCGTAGATCATTACGAAGATTGGCTTCTAAAGGGCAGTCCCGATGATGTGCGCTTATTGCATGCTGACCGCTCTGATCAAATTTTGCTGTATCCGTCTCATGTGGGTCAGGGCTATCGCCAAAACATCTCACTACGAGACGATCTGACCCTGGTGATTATGGACTACCGGCTTCACCGCGACGTGGTGTTTGCCCCTCATCGTCCAACAGTAGAGGCAAAATTTGAATTTCCCCTCGCGGGTGGCACCGGTCAACCGAGTCGATTTATGGCCATTACGGAGTCTAATTCTTTAGGCGCGCTCACGGCTCGCCAACGCATTTTTGAGATTGAAGTTATTTTCAAAGGCTACGATTCCATACTGACCTATACCCAAGCGTGTTTGGAGCGTTTTCCCCTGCAAACGCAGCAGATTTTTGAGGAAATTATTCAGTGCTTTTGGCGGTTTCGCGGCGGCCGGTTGGGCTTAGATCTCAATACCATTCTGAATCGTCTGCATGCTTACGCGACCCAGGGAGCCTACAGAGCTGATACTGACTACCCGTTTGAGCAGATTTTGCCAGAGGCGCTCTACACCCAAACCATTGACCTCGACTATGCCAATCGCTTGCCTTTGACCGCGCAGGTAGAAGCCACGATCGGGCAAATTCTCAGCTGTCCTTACCAGGGAGAAACGCGTCGTCGATACCTGGAAAAATAAGCCCTGGTACTCGTTTAGATGCGGATTCGGGCCATTACCCGTCCCCGTCTCGCCCCCGCTGATTTGGATAGCATCTACCAGGCCGCGTCGATTTTAAGAAGCCAGATGGTTACTCCCCCGACCGTGGAAGCGCTTTCGCGACAGGTGAGCACCAATCGGCTCAAACTCAATCAGGGGTTTCATGAAGTGTATGGCACGACACCTTTTCAGTATTTGCGGGACTGTCGTTTGGGGTTGGCCCGGCGACTATTGATGACCTCCGATCGCCCCATCGAAAGTATCGCCGCTGCCGTGGGATACAGTAGCCGCAACCATTTTGCCAAAGCCTTTCGCCGCCAAACGGGACTGAATCCGAAAGCCTTTCAGATGCAGGTACAGCGATTGGCGAGTTAAATCAGCGGCGTAATATTGCCGACATGAGGTCGCCTGTCAGCGAGTCAATAAAGGTCGGTTGCGGATGAAGGGTGGCATTGACACGGTAGGCAATCTGACTTGCCGTCGCAGGTAGGAGAATTTTCGCACCGACAACTACCGATCGCGATCGCCCGGCTCTAAAGTGCTGCCATAAATTCCCCAGCCAATGGCCCCCACCGCGACGATGCCCACGCCCAAAATCCCATCAACCACGGCGCGGGCGATACACGG
>CALCPB010000012.1 GCA_937897665.1 uncultured Halomicronema sp.
TTTAATGAGGGTGGTTAGCAACTTCTTGGAGAGGTGATGAGTCACGTGACTTAATTGAGGCGAGCGTGACTCAAACAACACCAGGACTTTCAAGCATAGAGACCAAACTTACCAGCATGTCATTAAGTCGAACCTCTTGACCTCAGTCTGCCCCAGCTCACAAGCATCAATCGGTTGCAGCATAGATCTAATCAAACTCTACTTTCAATAGCAGCTTTGACCGTGTCGTTTAAAAGCTGGTGACAGGACTCGAACCTGCGACCGGCTGATTACAAATCAGCAGCTCTACCAACTGAGCTACACCAGCACATCGGACAACTAGCATATCAAACTAGCTGTCGTTAAGTCAGCGATTTCGCGGCGAATGTGCCGTTTACGCCTTACTGTTTTCGATCGCCCAGCGGGCTAGCTCTGTGCGGTTGTGCAAGCCGGTTTTGCCGAGCATGTTACTGACGTGGCTTTCAATCGTGCGCTGGCTCACCTGCAGCTCTTCCGCGATTTCGCGGTTAGCCATGCCTCGCGCTACAAACTGCACCACCTTAAGTTCGGTCGGGGTGAGTTCAACATCAAAAGGCACGCTATTGTTGGGTGTTGAAGAGGCACCCCGCACCTGCTGGCGAATCAACCGTGACGCTTGCTTCAGCGATGACTCCACCTGAGCGACCAGTTCTTCCGGTTCAAACGGTTTCACCATGTAGACGTCAGCGCCGGTGTTAAGACCCTTGACCCGATCTTGGCTTTGCCCCTTAGCGGATAAAAAGAGGACGGGAATCCATTCCGTTTCGGGATTGTCACGCACATGTTCGACGAAGGCATAGCCATCCATCTCTGGCATCATCACATCACAGATGATCATGTCAGGATTGTTGCTATTCAAGATATCTAACGCCTCTCGACCGTTTTCGGCAGTGATGACGCTATAGCCCCGAAACTCTAAATAATCTTTAACTAGCAAGATCAAATTGGGATCATCATCAATGAGCAGTAGCGTCTTCTGATCCCCCGCATTCCCGTCTTTCATGCTGACCTGCTTGTGTGAAAAATCAATGTCAATTAACCCTACTACAGGTTACCCACTCTCACGGAATAGGATACGGACAGGGCGAAAGATTACTGAATTCCCTGATTTCGTATCGTTTATTTACTTACGCATTTATGCCCGATCGCGTGATAACAGTGAGCCATCCGTGTGAAGAGTCTGTTATCGCTCAGTAACGGCACCAGCCGACTGATTCCTCCTGCTGGCTGAGGGGTTTAATACTCGCCTCAGACTTGACTCGCCACCGACGGTCTATTCGTCAGTTGCCCCTAAGGGTAGCAAAGGATTTACGACAAAGGCGTATTCCTCAACAACTTTGCCGCCGATCACATGCTCTTGAATGATGCGCTCCAGCACGGGCGGTTCGGCGCTGTGGTACCACACCCCATCGGGATAAACCAAACAAATCGGCCCCTGCTGGCAGACCTGCAAGCAATTGGCCTTGGTGCGAAAGACACAGCCAGAGCGCTGCTCAGTGGGCGCTGTCAAATTCAGCTCTCGCAGCCGCTGCTTTAGATAGTTCCACGCGACGAGACTGGTCGCCTTATCGCAACACTTCGGCTTCGTTTGATCAGCACAGAGCAAAATGTGACGCGAAATCGCCTCTAGGTGCAGTGCCTCAGCCCCCTGCTGCAGTGCCGTCTGGGACGATTGCGCCTCCGTCATGAGTCAAGACTCCACCGGTGTATCAGCGGTCGCGGGCGGTTTTTCGTCGCTGTTGTCGTCACTGGGAGCTGCTGCATCCCCGGTTTCTGCAGCGTCCTCTGCAGCCTTGCCCGTATCCGCTTCGGTGCCTGCAGCCGTTTCTATCGCCTCGGCCACCATCACTTCAGCAGTTGCGGGTGTTGCCTCTGTCGAGTCGGCATCGGCTGCCGTCGGCGCATCTACCGGCGTCTCGGCGGCAATCGGCGTGGGTCGAATGCGACGAATGGGCAAGTTGGCGATTAGGGCGGTCATGCGATCATCATTTTCCAGAGAAAATTCCAGCCCCTCAGTGTCAATCTCAACATAACGAGACACCACGGCCAGAATTTCTTGCCGCATTTGCTCGACCATGTCAGGCGTCAAATCGGCGCGATCGTGGGCTAATACAAATTGCAACCGGCGCTTGACAGCGGTGCGGCTAGTTTCGGTGCGACCGCGGTTAAAGAGCCGATCTAACAGTTCACTCAGCATGGGCAAATCAATACAAGACAGATTACTAGACGGGCGATCAACGGTTTAGCCCCGAAACATGCGGCGAAATCGCGAAAACAGATCATCGTGAGGCGCGGCCAAATCTAAGAACGGCACTTTTTCACCGAGAAACCGCCGGGCAATGTTAGAAAAGGCAACCCCCGCGAGGGAGAGTTTCTTTTCGAGCACTAAGGGTTCACCTTTATTGGTGGAGACGATCACGCGTTCGTCATCGGGCACAACGCCTAATAATGGCACAGCCAAAATATCTTGCACATCTTGCACTGACATCATCAGGTCTTCTTGCACCATGGCAGGCTTGAGACGGTTGATGATGAGCCGCTTCGCTTTGATGTCGTTGGCTTCGAGCAGGCCAATTACGCGATCGGCATCGCGCACGGCAGAAATCTCTGGCGTGGTGACAATCACAGCTTCTTTGGCGGCGGCGATCGCATTTCTGAAGCCGCCCTCAATCCCTGCCGGACAGTCAATTAAAACAAAGTGATAGCCCGCTGCCGACAGCTTGGCCACCAGCTCGGTCATCTGCTCTGGAGTAATGGATTCCTTTGACCGGTTTTGCGCTGCCGGCAGCAAGGCTAAGTTCGGCTGGCGTTTGTCTTTAACCAGCGCCTGGTCAAGCCGACAATCTCCGGCCAAGATATCTAGTGCCGTGTAAACGATGCGGTTTTCGAGCCCCAGCAGCAGGTCGAGATTGCGCAGCCCAAAGTCGGCGTCAATCACTGCCACCCGCCGCCCTTTCTGCGCTAGGGCCATCCCCAGATTGGCGGTGCAAGTCGTTTTGCCAACGCCGCCTTTACCAGATGTCAAAACAACAACGCGGGTCATAAAGAGTCAACTAGAGGTCGTAGAAAGTCTACAGTTTATACCACGACAGCAGCGGTGACCCAAGGCCGACGCGGTTCAGCCTGATTATGCCTTACTACGTCCCGTTTCAGAGCAGCATCCCAAGGGACATGACGGCTATATCTCGCCCTCCAATGACTGGGCTGGTTTGTGACG
>CALCPB010000013.1 GCA_937897665.1 uncultured Halomicronema sp.
AACGTTGGCATAATGGCCGCCATTAAAGCGCAAGGCGAGGCAACTACTAAGAACACCAGTGCCCGGTAAATCGTAGCTTCCCACGCCCAGTTCAACCACACGGGTGGCAAAACTAGTAATAGCACTGCCACGATAACAATGATTCTGGCATAGCCCCGCTCAAATCGTTCTAGAAATTGTTGGGAGGGTGGCTGCGTTGTCTTTGCTGTCTCTACTAACCGAATGACCCGCTGAATTAAGTTGCTTTCGGGTGGCTTGTGCAGTTCTAAAACGAGGGCACCACTGCCGTTAAGGGTACCTGCAAATACCTCATCACCCTCTCTCTTCTCTACTGGAATAGATTCCCCCGTAATCGAAGCCTGATTGACAGTACTTTCGCCCTCTTGCAAGAGACCATCGGCGGGAATGAGTTCGCCGGGTTTTACTAAGATGAGATCGCCCACCTTGAGCTGTTGTATAGCTACGCTCTGCTCTTGCCCTGCTTGTAGACGTCTCGCGGTATCTGAGGTGAGTTGCATCAGACTGCGAATATTGCGCTCTGTCCGTTTCATTGCGATTCCTTCCAATGCGCCACTAATCGCAAAAATTAGGATAAGGACCGCGCCATCGACCAGCAGGTAGTACTGTTGCTGCCATAGTCCCAAAATCGCTGCTCCCAGCGCCGCGATGATCATCAATAGGTCTACATCCAACTCGTGCTCTTGCCAGAGGGTTGATAATCCCTCTCGGGTACTTTCATAGCCCCCGATAACGTAGGCGGCTAGCAAAATCCAAATGCCGCCTCCTAGCCAGTGACCGTTTAAGGCGAGCCAACCGGAGAGGGTGAGCACGGCACAAAGTAGCGCTGCGATTGCTTCCGGATAGTCACTGATCCAGCTTCGTAGCTGCTGACTTTGAAACGGCATTGAAATCCGGCTAGTCATACTGATTGCCCCTAGTTATCGTACGTCTTGCACGCTGATGATAAACATTGACATTAGTGTTAAGGTCAATGGGAGTTCACAATCAATAACAAGGTCTTCGATGCTCACCATCAAAGAACTCACCCAAGTAGTCGGCGATGGAGTTACGCCGCGCATGGTACGGCACTATCACCAGATTGGGTTATTACCTGAGCCAGCCAGATCTAGCAGCAACTATCGGCTTTATAGTGAGGCGGATGTGCAAGCTCTGCAGCGTATTGTCGCCCTCAAACAGCAGGGCTTTCAGCTGTCTCACATTCAGAAACTGTTGAGCGATCACCTAACCTTAAATCATACACTCTCATTGAATGAACAGCTACAGCAACAATATCAATTCGTACTACAACAGCTCGTTAAGCTTAGACAGACAGCAACGGCTCTAGAAGGGCTGATTGGAGGTGCTGACCCAACTACACCTGCTAAACAATGAAACCTCTACAGTACAGTCTTAGTGTAAAGAACTCAGGCAAAAATTAGACACTGCTGTGAGCGAGCACCCCGAGAATTTTCAAGAATCGCTCCAACGTCTGCTGCCTGATCTCTCGCAACGTTCTGAAATTGAGGTAGATGTCATTTCCCATTTAGTCTTAGCCTGTGGTGATGTCAGCTTAGCGGCCTTTATTCGCTTAAGTTCAGACGCTATTAAGGCCGCTAGAGAGACTCTTTCTGCAGGGTGTACTATCGTTGGTGATGTGCCTGTGGTTGTAGCCGCGCTGGATCACACTCGCCTGGCCCATCTCAATTGCCAGTGGACAACGTTGCTCAACAACGTCCATATCGATAGCGCTGCTGCTGCCGAGCAAGCGTTTTGGCAAGACTCCAATTGGTGTCAGCGACTAAGCAACCTGATCGATAGCAATATTTGGATTGTTGGTTATGCTCCATCCGTGTTAGTGCATCTCTGTGAGCAGATTGAGCGTCAGGACTGTCGGCCAGCCTTAGTTATTGGCTTACCCATTGGCTTCAGCCATGCCCCAGCGGCTAAAAGACGACTGATGCAGCTAAATATTCCGTATCTCACAGCGGAAGGCTCATCAGGCGGCGGCCTACTGGCCGCTGTAGCGTTAAATCGACTGGCGGCTTCCCTTATCGAAAAGCCGGACTGTCACTGCTATCTCGGTTAATTGATCATGTGGATGTGAATTTGCACAGGGATGAACTCATGTCTAATTTTGCTGATGATTTAATAGCCTATGTCGCGCTTCAGAACCACCCTTGTTTGTTTTTTGATTTGCTGCAGTGGTTAGAACGGGATGTGGCTAAATATCGTCGGACTGCCGCGCTGGCTAGTGAACCTTTGACCAATGAACAGGCGATGGTCCAAGTGATGAGAAGTTGGTGCGATCGCGATGGCTATCGACGTAAAAAGCCCATCGTATTTCCAATTGGTGTACCGATTGACTATATCCAAACCATTCGTCGCAAAAATCAACCATTTATGACCAAAGAGTTTGGTCATCATGCCCATGGAGTCCTGAATCACTGGTTGCAAGAACATATGTGGCGACGTTTCTGCTACCGCTATCCAGAGCGGCATCGGCTGCATCCGTGTCAGTTTCTAAAGACATTGGAATCTGTCCATTTCGCGTTTCCTGATACCATTTACGAACTCCACGTAGAGGATGTGGCAAACCCGGCTAATACTAATTTCTGGGCTATATTACAGTACTATTTACCTCTCTTGTTCCCCTGGCCATAGGTCGACAAGACTCCCTCGATATGCTGGCAGCTACGGCGGTGTTCAGGGAAAAAAACTAGGGGTTCCCATATTCTATCCTTACCTCTTCAGGGATTTCTGAGGGTTGATCAACACATACTCCTGTAAGCTCTCTAAAGCCTGATATGCTGCGAATTTGTCTCCCCGGTCAAATGCTTCTGTCGATTTAGACAATACCTCTACGACTAACTTTGGAAATCTTTTGAACATTGATGTTTCCTGATCGCGAGAATCACAGGTGATCATTACATCAGGATAGAAAAAGCGATTTCGAGCCTCGACACGTACTTTCATATCAGACACATATGCCCGGCAACCAGTGCCTCGTACGTGAGGACGCAACAGTGCAAACAAATTACCTGCAATTGTCACATGGCTATCGGTGGCCCCTGCCATTGCATAGGCACAACCATCGATATACTCATGCTTAATAGTGCTTTCGGACACTAGCCGTAGATAATCAACGACGCTTAGATATAGCTGGGGTAAAGCAACAATGCCAACAGTGGCAGACTTCTGGATAAATTTATTGTAGCTCTGGTCAACTGGCAAATGAGCTGCAGGCATCCTGGGTTAATGCTGCAATAGCCTCCTCACTTAATTCCATATCTTCCCCATCAGCTACCAGCCATAGTAAATACTCAGTGTTACCTGCCGGTCCCCGAATAGGTGACCATGTGAGACCTTTTGCGTGCCAGCCCAAGTGTTGCGCAGCGGCATACACTTGCCAAATAGCCCCTGCATGGTCTTTAGGATCTCTTACAACACCTTTTTTGCCAATTTTCTCCCTCCCTACTTCAAACTGAGGTTTCACCAACAACACACATTCTCTTACCCCCGCCATCAGGTTCCAAAATGCGGGGAGAACTTTTGTAAGAGAGATAAATGACACGTCCATGACTCCCAGGTCGGGGCGCTGGGCGTCCTCTTTATATAGCTCTTCTGGGGTGAGGTGGCGTAGGTTGGTGCGTTCTCGTAGGATGACTTTCGGGTTCTGACGGATTTTCCAGGCGACTTGACCATAGCCGACGTCGATGCCGTAAACCTGTTTGGCTCCGTTTTGTAGCAGGCAGTCGGTAAAGCCGCCGGTGGAGATGCCGCCGTCGATGCAAGTGCGATCGCACACCTCCACGCCAAACTCAGCGATGGCCTTAGCCAGTTTCTCCCCACCCCGCGACACATAGGGCGATTTTTGCTTCATCACCACCACCGCATCATCCTTGATCGGGGTGCCTGGCTTATCAATCACCGCCTCGTTCACCTTTACCTCGCCCGCTCGGCTACAGCGCTGCGCCTGCTGTCGCGACTCGCACAGACCTTGCTCTACCAAATACATATCCAAGCGTTGTTTGGCCATTGCGGGGGGTTAATGGGCGCCCATATTTTTGAGCTTTTCGGGTTTATCGTGTACCGCCAGCTTCTCCACCAAAGATTCACTGGCTTCGTTCATACCAATGAGCTTAGTCTCAATGCCTTTAGCCCGGAACTTCAGCACGACCTTATCAATGGCGATGACGGCAGACTGATCCC
>CALCPB010000014.1 GCA_937897665.1 uncultured Halomicronema sp.
GGAAACGAATCATTTCCTGACTGTCGCGCTCTTTGGCTAAATCCATCAGCGTAAAGTAATGGTGCCCACGCCAATCGGTATCAGCACCGCGATCGAGCATCAGTTGCGCCATCTCGGGAGTGCTGTAGCCGACGGCGGCAGACAGGGGCGTGTGGTTGTCATAAACTCGGGCGTTGATGCCCCAGCCATGATCGAGAAAGAGTCGGACGGTCGCCACATGGTCATCCCGAATGGCACGGAACATTTCCTGCTTACGCAACTCGGCACCGCTGTCGAGCAAGGCTTGAATGATTGGCGCATCTTTAGGCGGCTGGCCAATGGGTTGCAGGGTCGCCATTAAGGGTGTGTAATCGTTGTCACCTGGCTGATTGGGGTCGGCTCCCAGATCGAGCAGTCGCTTGACGAGTTGGGTGTTGTTTTTGCTGATCGCCTGATTGAGCGGTGTTTGCCCATCGGGATCGGCCTGGGTATAGTTGGCTCCCCGCGTCAGCAATTGATCGACGATTTCCCATTGTTCGCGGTCGATCGCTGCGGTGAGGGGGGTTTCGCGTGCATCGGGGAAATTGAGCTGGGCACCATTATCTAGCAGCAGCTTGGCGGCAACCTGGCTTCGTTTTGCGATCGCCGCAGTTAGGGGCGTTTGCCCTGATGATACGGTCTGATTGAGATTCGCTCCCTGACTGATGAGTCTTTCTAACAGGGGCTGATCACCCTGATTAATCGCATCCACCACTGCCTGTTGGTCATTACTGTTTTGCCCCCCTGCTGCGGTCAAACGATCGTTGCTACCCCGAGCACTTTGCCCCGCATCCACTTGAGAATTTTGCCCCGCCTCAACCGGTGAACTTGGTCCAGCCTCAACTGGCGAGTTTTGTGCCACCGCAACCGGAGACGTTGGCGCTGCATCGCCTTGGGCAAGTTGCCCGACATCAATCTGGGCACCGCGCTCTGACAACAAGGCGATGACGTCTGCTTGGTTGGCTTTGAGGATGCGGTGGAGGCGCTGGTCATCGACCGTGGCTCCCCGCTCAAGCAGAAACCGAGCAAGGGCCACATGATCTTGTTTAATCGCTTGCTCCAGCGGTGGCGCTACATAAATATCGCCTTCGTTAATGTCTAACCCTTGGGCAATGAGCGTGTCGAGAAGGTCAAAGTCATCGGTGTCAGCCATTCCTGTCAAATTAATCGAACCTCTACCGACATAGGGCATGCCAGCGTCGACTAACCGCTCAGCGATCGCTAAATCATCCAGTTGCAACGCCAGCATCAAGGCATTCTCCGGTTTATCCGACACGGTCCATGTGTAGGTGACATCGGCACCGCGATTGAGGAGGAGTTGCACCAGGTTGAAATACTCTTGGCTCACCGCGAGGGCAAGTGGCGAGTTCCGCTTGTCACCCACATTCGGATCGACACCGTGCTCTAGCGCTTGTCGCGCTAAGTCAGGCTGCCTTAGTTTAAGTGCCGTTTGCAGCAGAGTATGGCCTTCCGCGTCGAGCAGATTGGGGTTGTCGACGGTGCGTTCTAGCCACAGAGTCGTGATTTCTGGATCATTTTCTAAACAGCTCAGGCGCAATTCATCGAGGGCTCCCCCCGCTGCTAAAAAGTCAGCACTACAGACGTTGCTATGAGTGGCCGGTCGCCCGATCGTGAATTGCCAACGTGACCGATTTCTGTACGCGGTGATTCCAGCAACGATACCGACTAGACATATGCCAATGCCAACCCACTTAGTCAGCAGAAGGCGTGGCGATGAAGATTGATCATTGCGAGTAGACTTTGGGGTTGGTGCTGCTGCCGTTCGCGTTTGTCGCACGGTTGCCGGAGAGCGGGTTTCGGCGACCTCTGCTGCCGTTGTCGCCGTCGAGGGAGCGTGAATCGTATCTAGGGCAGGGCGATCGCTCCGTATCTGGGTCGCATCCACTGTGGACGATAGCGACAACCGGTTCACCCACATCGCCGCCTCTTCATCGGCCCAAAAGCCCATCACTACCAACTCAGAAAACTGCGTCAGCTTTAGGCTCAGCAAGCCTTTTTGTACTGCCGCGGCCAACTGAGGATTGGGCACAGATTGTCCGGTTATCCGGACGGTTAAGCGCGATGCCGTTGCTTGCACCTCCGCCCGCACCTGCTGCTGTCGGAATGACTGGTTGATCAGGGTAGCGATCGCCTGAGTATCCCCAGTTTGTGCGCGTTGTCGAAGCGATGGCGGATTCGTCATGAGTACATTCTGAGCCACCTGAATACTCAAAGTTGAGCACGCGACTTAAAAGACTCTCAGTCTTCGCAATGACACACTGTAAGCTTCAAGTGACATATTCTCTGTGCACAAGCTAAAGTGCCCAGAAAAAACAAGCGAATCGCTACCCTAAAGAAATATTTGTTTCCTGTATGAACACCCCTTCAACTGACAATAAAGTTCCATAATCAAGCATAGAATCTAACTTTTATGACATTAATAGGTTGCGTTTATGACATTTATGATGAAACATGTGGCTTGGGTTGACCTAGCTTTTAATATCCTTAGCTTGATGGTGTACTTTATGTTTGGTCATCGCATTTGTTAAAAAATATCAACCTTTTGCCTAGTCTATTTATTCATCATTTTGGGGCTCATTGGTCTGACGACTATCAGTGCCTTGTCAACCTTTTTGTCGGCGAGAGTTAGCATTATCCTAGGGTGCTTATTATTTGTGTTGTCTGGGCTCAATCTTTTGTGGGCACTCTCTTTGGTGTCTGATAAGTAAGAATCATTGAGAGCATTGACAGCAGACTTTTTATCCGCCTAATTAGTGAAGCGCTTCTAGGTATCCTACGGTTCAACTCATGACCTGACTCATCAAGCTTGAGGATTGCAGACTGTCGGTTTTGATTTGGGCAATCGCGGATTCGTCAGGAGCAATATTCGTAGATTTAGATTTCAGTAGATCTCCTTATCATTTGAGATTAGCGAAACGATTCGAAACCATAGATTTCTCCTAGTATGCCTAGCGTTTTTATCGCCCCATCCCCGTCTTTCCTAGTCGTAATGGATAACAGTCCTAAGTTCCAATAGCGACTGTCAGTGTAATTAGCAGAACTCGCTAACTCAAGCGCAGCAACATCAGCAATGAGATCTTCTAGATAGGGATTCGGGTTCTGATTTTGACCTAGCGCTAGCTATGGATTATTGATGATGGCCAGATATTGGTAGTGTTGCTCCGCCATCGGATTCGAGATTGTTAAAACGATGCAGGCAATCACTAAGAAACTAATGGCAAAAGCTTCTTGAGTACGCAAAAAGCGCTGCAGACAGTTGGCAAGTTCGCTAAAGACTGTGGCCGGTGCATGAGCTTTGAAATACTTCGAAAGTCTCTTGTATAGCCAGATCGCGGTAACAATAACTACGATCACATTAGGGAAACCAATAGTAACTGCCCCGCTCGGCAGTTCCTGTTGCAGGTTGATTAAACGATTGAAGCTGGCCCAACTGGCAACCACCCAACTTCCCGTCATCACGGCTTGGGTAACTTCAGATTCCGCCCGATCAACGACCCACTTGATAATCTCTAAACCGATCCAAAACATTGCTAAATGTAGAGCTATCTTTAAACCAAGATAGAAGAACAGCGACTGGGTCGTTTCACCCGTCGAGGGAATCCAAAAAGCACGAGAGTATGGCAAATCGAACCAGCGCTGACGCTCAAAAATCGTAATCAACCAGCCGTTATAAGTGATGTCGCGCCAGCCCCCAAACGGAATCTGCACCGTATTGAGCAGCTTCAGCGTGCTTCTAAACATCAGGGCAATGCTCATGCAGCAGACGATCGCTCTGGCTAAATTGGCCCCGAACTCCCCAAAAGTTTGGCTAACTATTTGCCGAATATCAGCGAGCCAAGGTATCTGATAATCCGGGAAATCTTGGAGTGCGACTCCTGAAGGCCAAGAAATATAGTCGGTCCAGCAAGCTTTTCGTTGCCCCTGTCGATAGGCCACCACCTTGAGTTCATCAATATTCTGGATGTTCAATTTTTTGAGCCCTTGCTTGATGCGCTCGGCGAGCGATCGCGCTGGAATGTCACGTGTGGTGAGCCAAATGACCAGGCAGCCACCGTTTATTTTTACCTGCACCTGTACGCCCTCGTGGCGCAGAGCTTGGGTGAGTAGTTGGGTGAGGGCAATCGCATCTCCCTGCTGAGCTTGCCGTTTGAGCGACTCTAATTTGGACTGTGGCACGTCTAATCGTTGAGTTAAATACTTTTTCCTGACGATTTAAGCTGCCCAAGCAGTCTGGTTTTGTACCTTTAAGTTATGCAGAAGGATTTTGATGCCCTGGATAGCGAAGTGAGGCATTCAAGTTAGAGATCGCGTTGCCTAAAGCAGGAGATCGGCGGTCCGATCGCGCCTAACCACACTAATCGGTAGGAAATAGCGACTTTTCAACCAGCAATCTGGGGTTTTCTCTACTCTTGAGATAGTGTCTGTCAACCGGCGACTTCAGCCGCATTTGATTGACCGTTTTGTTTCGATGTGAATGCCGCCTGTGCCATCGGGAATATCTAGAGAGTAGCGAGTCATCAATAATAGAATCCCATTATGACGTTTGTCTTCAAGCATATTGCCTGGCTAGATCTGGCTTTTAACGTGGGGAGTCTGCTGTTGTTTTTTATTTACAGCGATCGCTTCGGCTATAAACTGCAAATGGCAGGATTCCTCTATCTATTCATCATCTTGGGGTTGGTTGCGGGGTCAGCGCTGAGCGCTTTATCGACTTTTTTGTCAGCCCGAGCCAGCATCATTCTGGGTTGCCTACTGTTTATGCCATCCGGCATCAATCTGCTGTTTGCCCTTGTCTGTGCGTCTGAAAAGTAATGGTGACTTTGTGGCTGATTGTGGGTGCTCATCTGCAGGTATCGGAGCATCCAAAAATGAGTCAAACAAGGGCACCCGTTACTTGCAGCTAATCGTGACGCCACCTTAGCCGTTGTGGGCTGCGGGCTCCGGTAAAAGGTGATCGCCAAGTGGGA
>CALCPB010000015.1 GCA_937897665.1 uncultured Halomicronema sp.
GCTCAGAGTGGAGGTTAGTCGGTAGCCCTAATTATCGTAGAGGGCCTCGTTGCCTAACGTGACGCATTAAAGCCAACCCTGGCGTTGAATTGGGCTGAGCGTCGATCATGACTGCCAAAACAATCAACTGTTTCAGGGCCACTATGAAGGGGGCCACCTAACGGCTGTCGTTGTAGCGACCATCGCTTATTGGGAAACTGAGGTGGCGGCCAGATTCTGCGCAATCATGGCTCGATACTGACTTTTGGCTTTCATACCCCGGAGTTCCCCTGCCAATCCCTTGTCTTTAAAGAACTGTACTGTCGGCGTTCCTGTGATGCCCGCAGATTCCGCAATATCTGGGTCGGTGGTGATGTCGATTTCGACATAGTGAATGCGCCCGGCAAATTCATCAATGACCTTGCTGAGAATCGGTTTGAGCACGTGACAGGGGCCGCAGGTCGGTGTCACATACTTGACGACAATGAGGCGATCGCTCTCGTGATAAAGCTTACGCAGCGCATAGCTACCGCGATGGCGAGTTTGCTGAGCATCAAAGGTGAGTGCCGGGTCTGCCAATTTATCCGGCTCACTTTCATCCTGCTCAGCAGCACTTTCAGACGCTGGACTCTGGTGAAATTCCTGCCCTAAATCGTGAGCGGTGAGGTATCGTTCCGCCAGCAGGGCAGCCATGCAGCCTGTACCGGCAGCCGTTACAGCCTGGCGATACTCGTGGTCTTGCACATCGCCTGCCGCAAAAACACCGTCACCGCTGGTTTTTACCGTGCCGGGTTGCACGAGGATGTAACCGCCGGCATCCAAGTTAAGCTGTCCCTGAAATAGCTGGGTGTTAGGCGTATGACCGATCGCGTAAAACAGTCCCCGCACGGAGAGTTCACTCACCGCCCCGGTGCTGACATGCGCTAGGCGCAGTCCCTCCAACCAGGTATCGCCCACCACATCCGTTACGGTCGTCTGCCAGTGAACGGTGATATTGGGGTTGTTGAGTACCCGATCCTGCAGGGTCTTACTGGCCCGCAGGCGATCGCGGCGCACTAGCAAATGTACGTGAGAGCCGTACTTGGTCAGGTACACCGCTTCCTCAGCGGCGGAATCGCCGCCACCAACCACCGCCAGCGGTTGGCCCTTAAACCTCGGGATTGTGCCGTCGCAAATCGCACAGGCCGAGATGCCCTGATTCCAAAAAGTCTCTTCAGTAGGGAGATTGAGCCGTTTGGCTGTGGCCCCCGTGGCGATAATCAGGCTGTGGGCCTGTACGGTGTGATTGTGCGATTTCACGCTGAAGGGGCGCTGCGTGAGGTCAACTGCGACGACATCTTCAGTGCGCATTTCGGTGCCCCACCGCTCAGCCTGCCGCCGCATTTGGGCCATTAGTTCGGGGCCAGTGATGCCTTCCGCAAAGCCCGGAAAATTTTCCACTTCGGTCGTGGTCATCAGCTGACCACCGGGCACGCCCCCGACTTGATAGCCCTCGAACATCAACGGCTTCAGATTGGCTCGTGCCGCATAAATGGCAGCCGTGTACCCAGCAGGGCCAGACCCAATAAT
Organism: uncultured Halomicronema sp.; assembly: GCA_937897665.1. GTDB lineage: Bacteria > Cyanobacteriota > Cyanobacteriia > Phormidesmidales > Phormidesmidaceae > Halomicronema. The sequence goes on from CALCPB010000015.1 coordinate 1,549, forward strand.
GACGACGTTTTCCACCTCTGATCTGGGCATCGGGGCAAGCTCATACCGACTATGCTTTTAGTGTACTGGAGCGGCTGGCTCAACTGGCGTTAGGCCCTGAGTCTATCGTGCTTAGAAAGTTCACTATCCTTAAACAAAAGCGTCTCGTCACGCTTAAACGCGACGAAACGCTCTTAGAAAACTGTCAGTCAGAAAAAATCAGGACAGAAACGCGGGTGGACACCTCGCGTTGCTAATTTTGAAAGTTGCGATCGCCGGTGTAGCCAGACGCATCGGCCAGCGTATTTAACGACTGGGCACCAACCAAAAATTCGCCATTCACCTCCCAAGTGGGAAATCCTTGTACTTCAGGCACTGCTCGACAAACGGCAGGCTGAGGCTCTTGGCCTGCTTCGTCACATTCCACATAGGGAATTTCCTTCGCAGCAGTTTGGCCAAAGAGCTGCTTTTGATCATGGCAATGGGGGCACCACCAAGCGCCGTACATCTTGGCATCAATGGCCGTCAAATGCTGCGCCAGCTGCATTTCTGCTTCGCTAGACACGGTGGTGATGGGCGGGCCAGACTCACCGGGAATATTCGCGTCAGCGCCCTGCGGATTATTGACATTGGCATAGACCGCCAGCGTGCTTAGTAGGGTGACCATGGCAATAATGAAGCCCCTAAACACTAGCTGCCCGACATCATTCCAGCGCCGTCCTAAGACCGTCATGGCAAACATTGTGGCCGCAAAGAGGGCAGACGTAATGCAGTAGGGACAGGCCGCTCTGATCTCAAAGGCCAGCAGATACATAAGATAGCCACTGAACACCAGCATGGCCGTTGCCCCCATGAACAGTAGGGGCCAGGTGAGATCCTCTAACCGATTGCGCAGGTTTTGTTGACGATCAGAATTAATGAGAGCAGGCCCTAACGCCATGACTGCCATGCTGAGGTAGCCCAAGCAGCCAAACAGCGTCAGGGGCAGGCCAAAAACTTCGGCGTAGTCGCTAGAAAGGACGCGATCGCAGCCACCGACTGGGCAGGTCGCATCGCCTCCCATCACCTTGATCACGGTCAAATAGGCCGTGCCACAGGCACCCATCAAGGCGATCGCGCCAATAATCCAGCGAGACCAGCGATGAATCCATGAGTTGCTTGCTCGACGGCGACGTTGTGTGACCATGAAATCCCTTCAAGGCGTCTGTTTACGATTTGCTTTTCTAATTCTGCCTCATGCTTTGAAGGATGACAGGCCGTATTAGCAAGACTAATTGTCGGTAGCCCAATTTTGTTCAATCAAAGACATTGATGAATCTTTGCCCTTGATTGATCGTGGGGAGCTAGTGAACCTCTTTTGCAAATCAACTCAGGCTCCCTGTCCCTCACATTTTAGGGACGGCTCTTGCCGATATGGCATTCCATATAGAGGCTCGAACTTGAGTAAGAGCGGCGACAAGCAAGACTAAAGAGCTTCGGTTTCTCTCCTGAATCAAGGAGAGGTTGGCTAAAGTTGACGGAGGCTAAATCTCGCGCGTATCAAGCGGCAGGAATGCCGTCAGCACTTCGCCTTGTTCTGGGCGCTGCCGCAGAATCAGTTTGCCTCCCAAAAATTCAAAGAGATTTTTAGTGACGTCTAAGTTCAAGCTGACGCCCCCGGTCTCCGGCACAACGGTCAACAGCTGGCCAATGGATTTCAACGGCTGCCGTTTGGTCGCTCCGTTGGGGTCGAAGGCACCTCCTTTCTCCGTTGACTCGGCTTCAAACTGCAGCTTGAGCTGGTGTCCGGCCAGCATCACCACCATGTGAACGTGACTGTGCGGAGGTAGACATTGGGTAAACCACTCCACGACACCTGTTAAGACTTCGTTTAACAGAGTTGGGTCGCTATTCACGCGGGGGAGATTTGGCGGCAACGTGACGCTTAAGTCAAGATTGCGACGTTGCGCTTGCTGCTGCCAGCGGGGCACCGCATCGTTGAAAATCTGGCTCAGCGCAATCGGGGTCAGAGAAGAACGGGGGCGATCGCGCTCTGTCGTCTCCAACTCGACCGCTCGGAAGATGAGGTTAAATCGGTCAATTTGCTGGGTGCATTCTTCATCAATGCGGGCCAACCTTTTTTTGACTTCGGAGCTCACATCTTTGCGGCGCAGCAGCGATCGCGTCAACGTTCGAATGGTTGTGAGCGGCGTGCGAATTTCATGGGCCATGGCCTGCAGCAATTCGGTATCAGCTCCGGCATGAATCGCGGTCTTACTCTCGGCCTCAGGGTCTGCTAACGCGTGGGTGGCTCGGAGCGAGTTGTCGTTCTCGGTCACCTCCCGGTGCGGCACCTGGGTGTAGTGCAAGTTGCCATGCTTGTCTGATTCCACAAAGGCTTCACTGACTCGATGGGGCAAATTAGCGACTAGGCCCTGAGTAAAGCGCGTGATCACGCGGAAATCTGGCGGGCCCACGGTATTCGTAATCCGCTGGTGCAATGGGTTAAGGCTATGGCTGGCGGGCTCGGCAATATAGTCGCGAATGTGTTGCCAGAGCGCGATCAAAACAGCTGGGTCAAAGGAGTATTGAAAACAAGGGAAGCCGCCGGTGGGTTGGCCCAGCACCAAAGCGACGCTCAAGGTTGGTGTCAATACCAGACAAAAGCGCTCTGCTAGCAGCGGATTTTCTAAGACCAGCGGTAGCACCTGAATGCCTTGGGGGCGTGAGGCCGGAGTTTGCGGCTCAACAGCAGGTGACAGAAACCGTTGGGGCTGTAATGCCGTTGCCAGGGGTTGCGGGGTGACGACCCAAGATTCGAATCGCTGACCGAAATCAGCTTCATTGAGAACGGGCAGCGGGCCTGATAAGGTGATGCCGTCTACTGCATCGACCGGATGTCCCTGGAGGGTTGTCTGACGGGGCAGCGTCGGTAAAAGCTCGGCCAACGCTGAGATCGCGGCTCGCCACTCGGCCTCTGCCATCAGGGCAGCGTTGCGGGCACGCGGCAATGAGCCTCTCTGGCGATCAGCCACCGAGAAACTATTCGCGTGACAAAGCAAATCGCTTAAGCTGCCGTGATCGACCGTCTCCAAAATTGCCTCCCCGGTTGCTAGCCAGCGGTGGCGAAAGTAACCGCTAGCAATTAAACCCACATAGATAGAGGCTACTGGATTGTGTCGTCGTTAGTTAGGGGTAGAACCGAACGCAATCAGAGGGGTTCCTAACCAAAGCTCTCAAAATCGCTGGGGTTGAGAGAACACAGGCTGCCGACATGCTCATAGATCTCGTTACAGTGACATAGCGTTCATGTGCCACCCAGGTATGTCACTGAGTCATCGACAAACGCTCAACCACTCTAGCCTCAAGGTGGATACTGCGATAGCCAGCTGCCCTTGGATCTAGAGAAAGTTAGTTTGGTTAATCGGTGTCGTAGTGAAACCTTTATATCTGAATTCGGAATTCCTGGTTGTGCACGCTGAGTTTTTAAATAGGGCATG
>CALCPB010000016.1 GCA_937897665.1 uncultured Halomicronema sp.
GTTTAAGGATTCAGATAAGGATTCTGGCATCAGTCACCCATGCGTCGTATTCATACGTTCTATTTATTGGGTGCCGAGAGTAGTGCCGCTCTGAAGCGATCGCTCAGCTCAACTTTGTCAAAGAGCACTTCAAACCTCATCGCTCGCTCAGGGCCGCTGCGATAAAGAATAGGGAAAGTAATACAGGTTGGCTGATAGATTAGCGTTTGATGATTGGCGACAGTTTTGTGAGAGTCACAGCTAGGATCCAGATAGAAAACAAGATCAGCCACTCCCAGCCCAAAGAATTTTTCTTTAACGCTATCTGAAATATTCATGACCCTCTTCAAATCCTTCCACCCTTCTTGCAAAAGTGCTTCGCGATAGTCTAAGTCAGGCTTAAATAGGTCACTCAGCTCAAAAACTTCTCCTGTCTTGAGATTAAAGGTGACTGCCTGGCTTACCCGAACTGGATAAACAGCATTGTTAACGCTCAATCCTCGGCACAAAATACTCACCACACTTCCTTGCGCGAATCGAGTCAAGCACTCATCCACATCAATGTGTCGTCGCCAGGTGATGTCATAGGACTCCTCTGTAATGCAGAATGAATTCTCTGCAAGACTCGAAAAGTGCCGCGCATTGGGGTAGTGATTTCTTGTTTGATAGCGCGATTGAGCTGGTCTTGAACATCTCTGTTTTGCAATCCTTGAATGACCGGATACGTCGATGTGAATCGACAATTGCCGTTGGGGGAATCCTGAATCTCAGTTTGGCTGGTCACAGTGAATGCTGTCGCTGTCTCGAATAGAGAGACATTGAGATTTGTCAAACTGATCGAACTTTTAGATGCATAAGACTTGGGCTGTAGCAGGTGGCCAAATGATGGCATTTTTGGGAGAGTCTTTCCGATCTCCTGCCATCTTTGCCCCGCTGGCGGCGCTGAGAACATGTGGCAAGCCGTTGAAAATAGGGACAGGAATAGCAATAGATTGAGATATCGCATAGGTTTTTTGGCGATCGCCGCTACGGCAACACCCTATCGAATCGCGACAAATCCAGCTGTATTGAGTAAACCTTGGCCTTCCTGGGTTAGCAAAAAATTAGCGTAGGCTTCCCCCGCCTGCTGATCAGAAGTACCGTCTTCGCGCACGATGACAAATAGGCGACGCGTCAGGGGATATGCGCCACTGCGCAGCGCTTCACCGTTAATTTGATTGCGCTGCGCTGGACAATTCTCCGGCGGCACATAGGGCTCCACATAGGGCTTAACCAGCTGGTTGGCGCTTTGCCCGATCGCGATGGGTTTAACGGTGCATTGGCCCACCACTTCTGGTGCTGACGCATAGTAAATCGCGCCGGGAGTCGCGTCGACCAAGCGCAGGGCTTCGGTCGTAGTATTGGCAATCGTGACGTCATTCGGCAGTCCCGCTCCGCCCAGCACCGTGCTCACAAAGAACTCGACAGTCCCTCCCGATACCGGGCGCGAAATGCGCACGATCGCCAGATCGGGGCCGCCGACTTCCTGCCAATTGCGAACATTGCCGAGATAAATCTCCCGTAGCTGATCGAGAGTGAGCCCTTCTACTGGCAGATCCAGATTGACGGCGATCGCTAAGCCTTCTAGCGCCACGGGAATTTCCTTGAGCGTATAGCCCTGTTGCTCGGCTTGAGTGCGCTCTTCGGGCTTAAGCGATCGCGAAGATTGAGCAAACGACAGCTGATTATTTAACAACATGGCAATGCCCGTTCCCGAGGCTGGCGGCACGCCAATGGGGTCGGTATACCGCAGTTGAAAGGCCGGAGATGCCTGCTGAATGACCGGATCAATCTGGCCCCGGATGGGCGCCCAAGTCGTACTGCCCCCATAGTTGAACAGCCCACTGGGCACCCCTTGCACATTGGCAAAGCGCTCACTGCCCCCAGCGGGAGTGGGTGACGGCAGCGATGGGGACGATGGGTTACCGATACCTGGTAAAGCGCCGGTACCCAAGCGCCCGCTCTGGGTCAGCCACCAAAAACCGCCCCCTAGTAGGCCTACCGTTATCAAGAGGGAGGCAATCAAAACTGGCGTTTCGTTTTTGCTACTCATACCCGTCTCCACAAGGCTGTCTTTGCAAGGCTAAGGGAGTTGCTTAAAACTAGCCTCCCCGATCGCCGGGGGGCACTGCCAACTCTGACAGAAAATTGCCCGGCCTAGGGACATTGTTTTAAGCGCAGCTCCCTAACCAAAGTAGAGGAGCCGGAACTCATCGCACTACATCAAAGCCGACAACACCCGATAAATCAGCCGAAATATCGTGCCGGCTGCCATCACTGCGGCCCCAGCCATGAGTGACAACACCACAACGGTAGCCCGTGGCGCTGCGGTTGTGGCCAATACTGTCTGCAACGGCGGAAATAAAACCACCACCCCCAGGGTAACCGCCGCAATTAGCACCAAATCAAACCGCTCAATTACGCGGCGCAGCTGCAGCAGGCCCAAGCCCCCTACCAGTAGCAGCCAGGCTCCGCTGCCGAGCCAGGTGGTGCCCAAGAGGCTCAGCAGGGCGATCGCCAGCAGCCCCCCTTCGACGCCGAGAAATGCGGCGCCGCCCAAAAACTCCAGCAGCGATCCGGACGCCATCGTCGTTTGAGTAGCCGGTGGCGGAGTTGCTGCCGCCTTCACTGGCTTGGGGTTGGGGGGTGGTGTCGGAGTGACCGGTGCCCCTGACTTGGCCGCGGTGCCCCCCTGCAGAGCGGTGGAAGCGCTGGCCGCGGCTGACCCTGTCGACTGCCCAGGCGGTGACACCGGGGCCGCGCCTGCACTCGGCTGGCTCGTGGCTTCACGCAGCGCCACGAGCACATCTTGAGCACTGGCGTAGCGCTGATTCGGTGAGGGCAGTAGCATCCGGTCGAAAATGTCCGCGATCGCCGGCTTGATCGGCCCATGGGCTCGCCACGCCCAAGTGTTGTTGTAGGAATCGTAAAGCTCACTGGCTTCCTTCCCTGTCAGCAAGGTAATGCAAGTGACCGCCAAAGCATACAAATCCGTCGCGGGATATACGGTGCCGCCTGCCATCTGTTCGGGCGGAGCAAACCCGATGGAGTAAATGCCTGTGGAGCGGCCCGCCGGGTTGCCCTGGGCGCTGGTTACCTGTTTGACCGCGCCAAAATCCAGCAGGTATAGGGTGTCGTTACGGTGACGCATGATGTTAGACGGCTTGATATCACGGTGAATGGTTCCGTTCTCATGCACGTAGTCCAGCACTTTGAGCATCGAGACCAGCACTTCAACCACGACGGAGGGAGCCAGCGGCCCCGTACGAGCCAGGGTCTGCTCCAAGTCTTCGCCGTCAATAAATTCTTGCACCAGGTAAAAGTATTCTTCCTGCATGCCGGGCTGCAGACCGGGCACAATGAGCGGGAAGAAGGCATACAAATCAGGAATTTGCGGATGTGTATTGCCCAAATCTTCCAGCACGGCAGCTTCGCGCTGAAAGAGGTCTTGCGCCAGCGCCAGCTGATCGGGGCTCAGGTCACCTGAGGGTTGAAACAGCTTGACCACACAAGCGCGCAGTGTCGGAGTATAGCGATCGCGGGCCAAATAGGCCGCCCCAAACCCCCCCTTACCTAACAGCTTTTCGGGCAAATAGCGACCGCTCAAAATCAGCGGCATGCCGCAAGCCGTGCAAAACTTTTGCTGCACGGTGGTCAACGTGGCCCGATTGGACAAATCAGCAAAGTGATTGCCAGGCCGAGGGCAGGTCGGACGAGTGCAAACAATCTCCATAGGCGCTGCATTAGGGTCTGTCATCAATTTAGAGTATGTGTGGCTGGCCGCCTTATTTCCAGACCCTAGTTGGTGTGAGTGCCGTCATGACCATGCTGAGATTTAGCAAAGCGTTTCGTTATCAACTGATGACGCTGCCTCATCTCGCCAGCCAGAATCAGCAGCGCCCGTCAATGGTCACCCCAACCTGACTGCCGTGGTCATCACTCGACCGTCGCCTTTCCATTCACGGCTGGTAACGATGGCACAGTGGGTTCTTGACCATTTTGCTCAGCCTGAGCTTGGGTCAATTCTAAAGAGCGATTGGTAAACTGAGGCAAAATTTCGGCCGTAAAGGCTTCTGCTGCCTTCGAACGATACCGGTTTGGGTTAAAAATGACCGACAGGGTGCGGTTCACCACTACCGATTCGACCCGGCCTCGGTGCAGCATCCCCATCTGCAGCTCTTTCTCAATCGCTGAGATAGACACAAAGGCGACCCCTAACCCCGCCTGCACGGCATTCTTGATTGCTTCAATGGAGTTCAATTCCATCTCGATGCCGAGGTTGCTGGTTTCAATGCCGCAGCGCGTTAAGACCTGGTCAATCACCTTGCGAATCGTGGATTGTGAATCGAGTGCGATGAACTTCAGCTGATAGAGATCTTCTCGACGGATGATTTCTGCATTGGCCAGGGGATGAAACACCGGCATAATCAGTGCCAATTCATCCTCAGCGTAGGGAATAATCTCTAAGGATTCCTGTAGCTCACTGGGGACTTCGCCGCCAATAATGGCCAGATCGACCTGACCGTTGGCGACGCTCCACGAGGTGCGTCGCGTCGAGTGCACATGCAGCTGTACCGCCACTTCCGGATATCGCTGGCGAAACAATCCGATCATTCTCGGCAGTAGATAGGTACCGGTGGTTTGGCTAGCCCCCACAATTAGGGTGCCCCCTTGCAGATTTTGCAGGTCTTCGATCGCCCGACACGTTTCTTGACAAAGGCTTAGA
>CALCPB010000017.1 GCA_937897665.1 uncultured Halomicronema sp.
CTATTGGGGTATCGGCGCTAATTTGTGGCATCTGGATTCAGCTCAAAGCGCAGCAGGGCAAAACTGAGGCGTTCGATTTCCAGCGCCTAGACACCGAGATCCGGGCGTATGGCGAAGCGGCACCCATGCCAGCTACGAAGAACACGAACTGAGTTTTGGGGGGCAAGGCGCCAGGTTCCCAGAATCCCGTCCCTTGAACCTGCAGCCCTTAACCCTCAACCGAAATTTCCACACACTAAACATATTGAGGTTTCCCATGCGTACCGAATGGATTGCTCAGCGCCAAGGCCAGGCCAATGTGTCGCAGATGCATTACGCCCGTCAGGGACTGATTACCGAAGAAATGACCTATGTGGCCCAGCGAGAGAACCTGCCCGCCGAGCTGATTCGTGATGAAGTGGCGCGGGGACGGATGATCATTCCCGCCAACATCAACCACCCCAATCTGGAACCGATGGCGATCGGCATTGCCTCCAAATGCAAGGTGAATGCCAACATCGGCGCGTCACCCAACTCTTCCGACATTGCCGAAGAAGTTGAGAAGCTGCATCTCGCGGTGAAATACGGTGCAGATACCTTGATGGATCTGTCGACGGGGGGTGGTGATCTGGACAAGATCCGCACGGCAATCATTCAAAATTCACCCATTCCCATTGGCACAGTGCCCATCTACCAGGCGTTAGAGAGCGTCCACGGCAACATCGAACAGCTCACCCCTGATGACTTTTTGCACATCATCGAAAAGCACGCCCAACAAGGGGTGGACTACATGACCATCCACGCCGGTATTTTGATTGAGCATTTGCCCTTGGTGCGAGATCGCATCACGGGCATCGTCTCTCGCGGTGGTGGCATTCTGGCCCGATGGATGCTGCACCACCACCAGCAAAATCCCCTGTACACCCATTTCGATGACATCATTGAGATTTTTAAAAAGTACGATGTGTCTTTTAGTCTGGGAGATTCCTTACGGCCAGGCTGCTTGCACGATGCGACGGATGCGGCTCAGCTGGCGGAACTCAAGACCCTGGGCGAGCTGACCCGTAAAGCCTGGGAGCACGACGTGCAGGTGATGGTTGAGGGACCCGGTCACGTGCCGATGGACCAGATCGACGACAACGTGAAAAAGCAGATGGCAGAGTGCTCCGAAGCACCGTTCTACGTGCTGGGGCCACTGGTCACAGATATCGCCGCTGGATATGACCACATCAGTTCCGCCATTGGCGCAGCCTTAGCGGGCTGGAGCGGCGCAGCCATGCTCTGCTACGTCACGCCGAAAGAACATCTGGGCTTGCCTAATGCTGAAGATGTGCGGCAAGGACTCATTGCTTACAAGATTGCGGCCCATGCGGCGGATATTGCCCGCCATCGTCCCGGTGCCCGCGATCGTGATGACCAGATGTCTCATGCCCGCTACAACTTTGACTGGAATCGGCAGTTTGAGCTGTCCCTCGATCCGGAGCGAGCCAAGGAATACCACGACGAAACCCTACCGGCGGATATCTATAAAACCGCTGAGTTTTGCTCAATGTGCGGGCCGAAGTTTTGCCCGATGCAAACCAAGGTAGATGCCGACGCCCTGACAGAGTTAGAGAAGTTTTTGGCTCAATCAGCAACGGCGAAGGAGACGGCTCCGGTTTAGCCTCGGCCCATGCTGCTGCTCAGTGAGCGAACTCCCCGCTGCTCCCTGGCAATGCTGGGGAGTGGGGGAATCGGAGCAAGCGGTTTTGCCACTTTGTACCTGACACCTCAACCCCTCTCATAGCTAGATATCCGAACACTAGCGTCTCCCTCCCTAGCTCAGCTGCACAACGGGCTGGTTGGTGAGCAGAGTGTCGCCGGTGAGGATGTCCTCAACGGTGAGGCGGAGTGTGCGATCGCGATCGACCTCAAACAGCACGCGAATGCGATCGCTGCCGGGCACGCCCAGCGGTGCTAGTTGGGCGATCGTGCGGCCACTGCCAGTGTCATTGAGTGGCTGCACCTGTTGCGCCGCCTGAGCCGACTGGCGGGTGATCAGGCGATCGCCTTCAAAAAAGACCTCGGTGGTGGTGAGATCGGCTTCGTTGCCAAGTTCGCCGATCACCAACTCAATGCTGGGCTGGTTGTCGGTCGAGGCACCCAGCACAATTTCGACCGGCTCAGCCGACGGATAGGGCTGCCCCGACCGGATAATCGGCTGCCAACTATGACGACGATGGCGGCGATCCCAATAGCGAATGCCGTAGCTGTGGTAAAGAAAGTCGGTGAGTTCGATGCCCTGCTGCACCTGCAACGCCCCCTCGGCCACGGCGGTAAAGGGGCGATCACTGCGAATTTTTTCGGCGTCAAAGTGGCTCGCCAGCCAACTCTGCACAGCAGGAATTTGCGCCGTCCCCCCCACCAGCAGCACGGCATCGATATCGACCAGGCTGAGTCCCTGCCGCCGCATTTGCTGAAAAATTTGTCCTAGACAGCCTTCTAATCGATCGAAAAACTGATTATTTTTCAAAATGTCTTCAAACGTAGCGCGATCGAGCTTCAGCGTCAGGCTTTCCAGCGTTTCATCATCAAAGAAGCTCTCAGTCGCCTGCGATTTGTCCGAAAGTTGAATTTTGAGTCGCTCGACTAGCCGCTGGGTTAACGGACTGAGGGGAATGCCTTGCTGCCGGTGAAAATAATCGGCTAGCCAGTTATCAATGTCTGCCCCACCCAAATTTTCGCCTGCCTTAGCCAATACCTTAGCCCGCTGTGGCTTTTGGGCAGAAGAGTCGGCCAGGGGCTGATTGCCCCAGCGCAAAATAAAGCCGAGCGGCTTGCGGTTGGGGGCGATCGCCAGATCCACCAGCGAAAAGTCCAGAGTGCCGCCACCAAAGTCAACAACCAGAACGGTTTCGGCTTGACGAATGCCATAGCCTAGTGCCGCAGCGGTGGGCTCATCCAACAGGCGCACCTTAGGCAGATCCAGCGTCGCCCCGGTCTCGCTGAGCCAGTGACGATAGACCTCAAAACTATCGACCGGCACCGTGAACACAACGGAGTCCACCGCTTCGCCCGACGCCTTAATCGCCCGCAACACATCAGCTAAGAACCAGCTGCCAATTTGCTCGAAGGAGAGGGCACAACCATCCAGCTCGGGCAAAAACCCTTGAATCGCTGTGCCGATACCCCGTTTGAAATTGCGATAGAAACGATTGTCAGTGCTGACGTCAAGGCCACTGTCACGCACCGGCTGACCAGCTTGAATCGTGCCCTTAGCCGCATTTTCGATATATACCAGCGACGGCACCAAGGGCGGATTTTTGCCGAGCTGCTGCGCCAAAGGCGGGAGCGCAATTGCTTCGGGCGCTTGGGTAGCACTGTTCCAGCGAGTGATGACGGTGTTGCTGGTACCAAAATCGATAGCAAGGGTCATAGCGGGCGATCGCTCACAAAATAGCCTGATAAAAGCAAGTTGCTTAAACGTAGCGCCTCGATCACGAGTGCCTGGCATTGCCAAACCCTGTCCGAAGGTACCGCTGCGAGACCTTCATTAACGCATCTCGACCGGACGGGGATCAAGGGGCCGGAGGCGGTGCGGCACTGAGAATGCGATCGCAAAAAAATAACGTTCCCGCCGCGACACAGAGCGGAATGGCTAGCAGATTCATCAGGGGAATACTAAACAGCCCCAGGCACACCAGCGCAAAACTGCCACTCGCCGGGAGCGCCCGAAACACGATGCCCAGCTTTTGCCGAAACTTGAGTCGCCGTCGTTCTAACGGCGCATCAAACATATCCAGGCAGACTAACAGCGATGCCAGGGTAATGCCCCCAATGGTGGCTACCAGCGTGCCCACGCCCGGAATCAAGTTGCCAAGCAGTAGGGGTAACCCAATTGCTGCCAGCAATAGCAGTTTCTTGAGTTCAAACATGAGGGCGCGCCAGATATCGATCACAAACGCCCCGGCTCCCATCGACGGCGGCGCGTCGAGCTTACCCGCCTGCAAAATCTCAATCTTTTCCGACAGCTGACCATAAAATGGTGAGCCCAAAATGCCGCCAAACTGCAGCAGCACCAAGCCTAAAACCACCAGCAAGACCACAATCAAGCCGCCCTGAATTACAGGACTGAGGAATTCGATCACGGTATCGAGCCAGGCCGGGCCCACCCAGTTGATGAGCTGCTGAGTCCAGCGGTTAACTAGCTTGAGGCCGCTCCAAATGCCGAGTGAATACAGCACTCCCCCCAGCAGAATGTTGATGACCAGCGGCCCGATGACGTAGGGCCAAAGCGACTTGTGTTTTTGAAACAAGCGCAAGGCCCGGAGCGGGTAGCTAAAGCCCAGCAAGAGTCCCGGCAGACCACCCCCCCGAGGGCTGAGCCGTTTGCTCGCATCGAGTTTCGTCATAGAAAGCGGTGCTGACAACTTTATCCATCTTGCCCTGAGTTGGCGAGTTTGGCGGGGCCAGTCGTCCGGATTTGGGTGGGGTTTCCCGAAGAAGGGACTATGTCGACTTTGGCCAACGACTCTATGAAAGTATTTGTCATGAGCGCGCTGACTTGTGCGATCGCTGGTGTCTTGGGCGTTCCTGCCACCGGGGCGATCGCTCCAGATACCGCTGCAGTTGAACAGCTTGATCAACCTGAACTGCTCAGCAGCAGCTATATCTATCGGCGCTACACCGGGGGTACTGGCCGCCGCGAAATTTTGTCTTAGAGCGCGTCATCAAAATAACCATCTCAACCTTTAGAAGCTCGGGATGTCCGACCAATCAACATCGGGCTGCCCCAAATAGCTTCTGAACTGGAATTGAGCTGCTCCCAACCCGCATGGCGACGTTCTCTGTTGCGGGACATAGTTTAAGCACCGAGCCTTTGGCGTGGGTAAATGACTCCTCATCGGCTTAAATCGCTCGGTGCTCTCGTTATTTTGGCACTGACCACCACTCACCGGGGACACCGGCCGTATTTCTGATGAGTGTCAGGACGCAGCGATGGCTCAGGAAGTTAAACGACCCAAACAATACTCGCTAGGAAGATGTGTTGCAACAAAGTTTGGGTGGCCTTCAAGCAGCTCAACTTTCCCAATTATCCGGAAAAGTTGTACTCACCCTTGAATTTAATCAAGCGTTAAAACGGGTTATCCTCTACACTCCTTAGCTTACATCCGTAAAGCCACGCCATCACACGATGATATTGTCCCTGCAGGTCTTGTGATCTCACAACGGCTGCTGAAGTTGGATACGTATATCCGGTTATTTACGCAACATCTACCTGGGGATTTCACGGTAAGTAGTCCACGGTGTATTCACGCACAAATCCGCTAAGACTCTCCGGTAATACACGGATTCGCCTGTTTGCGGGCATTAGCGGCTCTCGAACTAATAGAGTAAATCGCTGAAACTGTCTTGGCATAAGGCTTTGACTTTATTCCTTGACGATCATAAAAGCTGGTTTGCAGCGATGAATTGCCCCCATCATGGGCTCTCTGGGGGCGATTTATGGCAATTGAGGGACGATTTTACGTAACTCTACAGGCAGATTTTGGCAGGATTACGGTGTTTTCCTACGCAATCTCTCCCTTAGGGGGTGTGACCACTACTGATGAGGATATTGACGTGATACCGGCCCGAAGTTGGTTAGCTTTTCCGATTAATTACGTCTTGAACTGTCTATACAATCGAGATGTCAACCGCAAGGAACATCTACACAATGAACATGATTAGCAATCCATCGAATCCTTCTTCTATTAGTTCTGGTGTGGGTAGCAGCCACGAGGCACTAACATCTATTTGTCAGAATATTCAAGCTGAAGCGCGACTCCAACAATATCGAATCGAACAGCAACAGCAAGAACTCAGAGTCCTTAAAGACAAAGTGCAAGCGCTAGAGCTTCACAAAGCAACTCAGCTAGGACAAGACAAAATCGTGGGCTTCATGGTGGGTGCGATCGTGTTATCTCTGCTTAGTTTGGCAACTTCAATCTTTTTCTCACCGGCAGAAAGTACTAAACTCTCTTATCGATCGGAAGTTCCTATCGGCAATCTGTCCTAGCAGCTAAAATGCAGCCCACATTTAACAGACACTGTTAAACATAGCAACACTGTTGAATGTCGGATTGAACTGACATATTTAGGGTCAAATCGTAGCGAGTCTACAGTACAAGAGCAGCAGTCGTCAGTTCTAGGTGATTAATTGCCCACGGGAAATATTGATTCTGTCCTGAACGAAGACTGCTAAAGTCAACCGAAAAGGTGCGTTCTGGCTGACTGACGATTTTTATTTGCTCATCAGACCTGCCGTTTTAGAAATTCTGTAGAAACGTGCTTAAGTGTGCTGTAGAGAGCTGGTACTCTACAGAAAGTACGAATCTCAAAACCCATTAAATCCACGTTCTGTCAATTACCGTAAAAGGAAAAAACGAATGGAAAAGTTCAAACACACTTACCTAACTGGCCGCGAATACTCACAACAGTGTAGGGGTTGAGTCCTGCCTATGACTCTTCACACTACTGTACTTTTTCATCAATTAGCCTGTCATGTAAAACAAAAAATATCACATCTCTTCTCGACATCCATTGTCGTCATATACCCTGTAGAAATTGTCCGGTCAAGGTCGATCTACAGGGTTTATTATTGGGCAGTTCTAAACCCATAATGCTAAATCTGCCGCTACTTTCTCCCGATGGTCGGTGATGCGTTCAGCGTTGGCAGAGCTATACCGAAAAAGTTGGTGCAGTTTAAGGCTTTCCTAAAACCGGAACCTGACAATCAAGATTCAGGGTTGAGAATCGACTGTAGTAGTCAGTGACCTTGTAGACTGCGCCAATTGAATTCCCAGGTTTGTTGGAAAAGGACACTGTTTTGCATATCAACCTCGATACTTGCCATTGCAGCTTGCCGTTGAAATGCTGAACTAGGCTTGATCTAGTGGCTTGCCTACCCCATCCCAATGCAGTCACTGTCAAGGCAGAACGGTTTTATCGGTAGTCCAGATAGTAAGTAATACCAGTTCGACCAATTACAGCTACACATACAAGTCGGCTTCGACTTCGCTCAGCCGACGTTCCTTGAGCGGAGCCGTTGGCGTAGCCTTCCCGTAGGGAATAAGGAAGATCTGTAGTCCAGTTTCAGAGAATTGGTATAAGACACCCTAAATTATCTTTAAGTATGTCATCGCCTAGCGTGACGCCCCAAAGCCAACCCTGGCGCTGCGTTGAGCTGTCGCCACAACATACCCGACAGCAATGTTTATTGATGGCTACCTACTTATCAAGGTGATTGCGAGGAGATCATGACAGCGCAGGGGTCACAGAGGACGCTCCAGGACGCCGCCGATCGCCCATCATCTTCGCAACAATTTTGCAGATCTTTGCGATTGAGACGCTCGCCTTAATCGCCTCTCAGACTGCTGTTAGCTTTGGCGAAACTATGCCAAAGGCATGAGGCTGACGCACAGTCAGTCAAGACTTTCACTGCAACAAATTGTTCTAGGAGTGCACTGGCAGCAGGGTTTCGTGGGATTTGAGCGATCGCTAAAGCTGGAGGAGCTGGGAGCAGACAGCCGAGGGCATCGGTAACGTTCAGATGGCTCTGAAAAGTCGATCAAGACATTCATTGCAGATATCGCATGGCTGTCATGCGATATCTGCAATGAATGTCTCAGTAAAGTTACACAAGCTACAAAAAACCTAGGTGGACTCCTTTAGGTTTGAATTCGTAAGCGCACAAATGTGTGTTTGCGCGTGAGTTCCTATTGCAAGGATTTCCCTGTCTCGCCCTGAGTATTTTCGATTGAGATCATCCATAAGCGCATCGGCATACTTTTTGATAATCTCTGTCGCCTTGTTTTGATTTCTGTTTTCCTAGTTTTCTAACTGGTTTCAGGTTGTTCGACATTTCACTAAAAGGTCAAGAAATCGTGGTTGATGCTGCCCCGAACACAACTAAAAAGCTCAACAAGTTTGAAAGATTCAAGGCCGACAAGGATGGCCTGGCAGTCAAGTCGGAACTCGAAAAATTTGCTGAGATGGGGTGGGAAGCGGTTGATGAAACGGATCTAACTCACCGACTGAAGTGGTTAGGGATCTTTTTTCGCCCCGTTACGCCTGGCAAGTTCATGCTGCGCATGCGGCTGCCCAACGGTATTTTGTCCAGTCAAAAAATGCGGGTATTAGCCGAGGTGGTGCAGCGCTACGGCGATGATGGCAGTGCCGACATCACAACGCGCCAAAATCTACAGCTGCGAGGCATTCGGTTGGAGGATATCCCTGACATCTTTCAGCGATTTGAGGCCGTCGGGCTGACCTCCATTCAGTCGGGGATGGATAACGTTCGCAATATTACAGGTTCTCCGGTGGCAGGTATTGACGCCAGCGAGCTGATTGACACTCGCGGCTTAGTGAAAAAGCTGCAGGACATGATTACCAACCGCAGCGCTGGAAACCCAGAATTCACCAACCTGCCGCGCAAGTTCAACATTGCGGTAGAAGGGGGGCGTGACAATGCCGTGCACGCTGAAATTAACGACATTGCCTTTGTGCCCGCCTATCGAGATGGTCAGCTTGGATTCAATGTTCTGGTAGGGGGCTTTTTCTCGGCTCGCCGCTGCGAAGCCGCTGTGCCCTTGAATGCTTGGGTCGAGCCGAATGATGATGTGGTGGCGCTGTCGCGAGCCATCTTAGAGGTGTATCGCGACAATGGCCTGCGGGTCAATCGGCAAAAGTCACGGTTGATGTGGCTCATTGACGAATGGGGCATGGAGCAATTTCGGGCTGAAGTCGAAAAGGCCTATGGCAAGCCTTTTCTCAGTGCGGCCCCGAAGGATGAAATTGACTGGAATAAGCGCGATCACGTCGGCATTTACCCCCAACAGCAGCCGGGTTTGAACTATGCCGGGCTGCATGTGCCGGTAGGTCGATTAAGTGCCCGTGACATGTTCGATGTGGCGCGCATTGCTGACGTGTATGGCGAAGGCGAAATTCGCCTTACGGTCGAGCAAAGTATCATCATTCCTTACATTCCCGATTCGCGGTTGGAACTGTTGCAGCAGGAAGATTTGCTTGAGCGCTTTTCGCTCGAGCCGAGTCCGCTGGTGCGATCGCTCGTCTCTTGCACGGGCGCTCAGTTTTGTAACTTTGCCCTGGTGGAGACGAAGCAGCGGGCTTTGGCGATCGCCCGGCAGCTAGATGCCACCTTGTCAGTGCCCCAGCCCGTGCGCATTCATTGGACGGGCTGCCCCAACTCTTGCGGCCAGCCGCAGGTGGCTGACATTGGCCTGATGGGCACCAAGGTGCGTAAAGATGGCAAGCCCGCCGAAGGGGTTGACATCTATATGGGCGGCAAGGTGGGCAAAGATGCGCAGCTTGGCACCTGCGTACAAAAAGGTGTGCCCTGTGATGAGCTGCCAGAGGTTTTAGCGGGACTGTTAACGGAGCGCTTTGCCGCGCAACCCCGCACAGATTTTTCGACACCTAGCAATGGCCATGTGCAAATTGCGGTAGACGAATAAGGCTTTGGGCAGGGCTAACTTTTCGATACCCTGACCCATCGAAGACTCCCATATCACGTGGGGGAGTGTTGTCAACAGAAAAAAACCTTGCGAGCTAGCACTCACAAAGGTTTGAGTCGTTTCTTGGTTCATTAGGAGATTAGCACAGATGCTTGTTGAGTTGTTTACTAGAGCAACTCAGGGCAGGTACAAAGTATTACACCTGACCTGGTTTGCCTTCTTTCTAACGTTTGTTGTTTGGTTCAACTTTGCACCGTTTGCCACCACGATTGCTCAAGACTTTGGCCTAGAGCCCGCCCAGGTGGGGACAATTGGCCTTTGCAACTTGGCCCTGACGGTGCCGGCTCGCGTCATCATTGGCATGATTTTGGACAAGTATGGGCCGCGTCTGACCTACTCTTGCCTGCTGATTTATGCCGCCATTCCCTGTCTCATCTTTGCGACCGCTCAGAGCTTCAATCAGCTCGTGCTGGGTCGTTTGCTGATGGGCATTGTGGGAGCGGGCTTTGTGATTGGCATTCGCATGACGGCTGAGTGGTTCCCACCGAAGGAAGTCGGCACGGCAGAAGGCATTTACGGCGGCTGGGGGAACTTTGGTTCTGCCTTCTCCGCCTTCACTATGGTCATTTTTGCGCTGGCCTTGACGGCTCTACCGGGCGCTTTCCAGTTTCCGGAGGCTGAGACGTTTCGCGTTCTCGTATTTCCGCCCTTCCAGACTGACGTGTTGAACTGGCGCGCTGCGATCGCCGGTAGCGGTATTGTGGCTGCTTGTTACGGTGTGTTCTATTACTTCAACGTCACCGATACGCCTCCTGGCAAAGTCTATCAGCGCCCCGAGAGCGCTCGCGGCATGGAAGTCACTTCCGTACGTGACTTCTGGTTCCTCATGGCGATGAATTTGCCCCTCACCCTGATTCTGATGGTGTTGGCTTGGCGTTTGCAAAAAGTCAACTTCCTCACGTCGGGCGGCATGTATCTCGCTTGTGTGTTGCTGCTAGGGCTCTATGCTTTCCAAGCCTACAACTGCTGGAGTGTGAATAAAGAGCTACTCGCTGGGACCAAGACCTATTCGCCCGCAGAGCGCTATCGCTTTAAGCAAGTGGCGATGCTAGAGCTGACCTACATCGTTAACTTTGGTTCGGAGATTGCCGTTGTCACTATGCTACCCGCCTTTTTTGAAGGCACCTTTGGCCTTGACAAGGCGACTGCGGGTTTGGTGGCGGCGAGCTATGCGTTTATGAACTTGGCTTCGCGTCCGGGGGGCGGTCTCATTTCCGACAAAATGGGCAGCCGCAAGTGGACGATGGTCATTCTGACGGCCGGCATGGGTATCGGCTACATGATGATGGGCACGGTCAACAGTGCCTGGCCCCTGCCGCTAGCCGTGTTGCTGACGATGGCCTGCTCTTTCTTTGTGCAGTCTTCTGAGGGCGCTACCTTTGCCATGGTGCCGCTGGTGAAGCGCCGCATCACCGGGCAGATTGCCGGTAACGTGGGTGCTTACGGCAACGTGGGCGCAGTGGCCTACCTGAGTATTCGCCTGTTATTCGTCGATGGCTCAGCAGCGGCGAACGCGGGTACGCCGGTGATGGCTGCGGTCAACTCGCAATTCTTTCAAGTGTTAGGCATTGCGGGTTTGGTCGTCGCCTTCCTTTGCGTCTTCTTCTTGGATGAGCCGCAGGGTTCCTTCGCTGACTTCCATGAGGGCGAAGAGCCTGATTTGGTCACCCATCCGACAGCACTGCCCAATGAGCAGTCGGCTCGTTTGCTATAACGAACCGTTCGATTTGGGCGGAAGCTTTTCTCGAGTTTCCCTTCAACCATCAGACAGTAGTCGGGGGATACATTCCATTGAGCTGGAGGTGTCTCCCGACTTTTCTCCAATAAAGACGATCAATTCAATACGGCTCACCGGATTCAGATCCTGGAAACTCATGCAATGTCAGTCTGATCTGGACTGGCATCACACCGCATTTTTTATTTGGATCATCATCCAGATAGCGTTCTTACACCGTCGAAACTCGTCTGAATATGGTCGCGATCGCACAAAGGTAAGCCATCATGACATCCACCAAAACTCTGTGCCCCTATTGCGGTGTTGGTTGTGGCCTGGAGGTCTCACCCACCAAGTCAAAAAAAGCCCCTGCAGACAGTGATTGGACGGTGCGTGGCGATCGCGCTCATCCATCAAGTCAGGGCATGGTGTGTGTCAAAGGGGCCACGATTGCCGAGGCAATCGATAAAAACCGGCTGCTGTATCCGCTCATGCGGGCGTCATTAGATGAGCCTTTTCGGCGGGTGAGTTGGAATGCGGCCCTGGATGCGATTAGCGATCGCATTCGCCATGTCGTCGCTACCCAGGGGCCTGAAGCCGTGTGTATGTACGGATCAGGTCAGCTCCAAACCGAAGACTATTACACCGCCCAAAAGCTGTTGAAGGGCTGCTTAGGCACTAACAATTTTGATGCTAACTCGCGTCTGTGCATGTCTTCCGCTGTCGCTGCCTACATTCAAAGCTTTGGCTCCGATGGGCCGCCCCCTTGCTACGACGATTTAGAAAACACCGACTGTGCCTTTTTGATTGGCACCAACACCGCTGAGTGTCATCCCATCGTGTTCAACCGGTTGCGTAAATATCACCGCAAAAAGCGCGGCAAAGTCAAGCTGATTGTGGTCGATCCGCGCCGGACGGAAACGGCCAAGGATGCAGATTTGCATTTGGCGATTCGTCCTGGTACTGACATTACGTTGATGAACGGGATTGCTCATATTCTGCTGCGACAGCGGTGGATTGATGCCATGTTCATCGACGAAGCCACGAAGGATTTCCAAGCCTACGCCGAGGTGATTCGCCACTATCCGCCCGAGCGGGTGGCCGAGGTCTGCGGCATCACGGTCAAAGATTTAGAAGAGGCAGCCCGTTGGTGGGGCTTGTCTAAAAGTGTGTTGTCGCTCTGGTCGATGGGGATTAATCAATCCTCTGAGGGCACGGCCAAAGCTCGTACGCTAATCAACCTGCACCTCATGACCGGACAAATTGGTAAACCCGGTGCGGGTCCCTTTTCGCTGACGGGTCAGCCCAATGCCATGGGAGGCCGAGAGGCTGGGGGATTAGCTCACATTCTGCCGGGCTATCGCTTGGTCAAAAATCCGGAGCATCGCCGGGCGGTGGAGCAGGCTTGGCAATTACCCGCTGGCAGCATTTCACCTACGCCCGGCTTAGCGGCTTGGGACATGATGGTGGGCCTAGAGCAGGGTGCGGTGGGCCTATTTTGGGTGGCTGCGACGAATCCGGCTGTGAGCATGCCCGATATTGAGCGCACCAAAGCCGCCCTGCGGCGATCTCCCTTTACCGTTTATCAAGACGCCTACTATCCCACCGAAACTGCCGAATATGCCCACGTCTTGCTGCCCGCTGCCCAGTGGGGCGAAAAAACTGGCATCATGACGAATTCGGAGCGCACGGTCACCCTGTGCCCCGCATTTCAACCTCGGCCCGGTGAAACCCGCGCCGATTGGGAAATTTTTGCCGAGGTGGGCCGACGGCTGGGATTTGAGCAACAGTTTGCCTGGCAGTCAGCGGCTGAGGTGTATGACGAGTTTGTGCAGCTGACCGCCGGTCGCGTTTGCGATATGACTGGCCTCAGCCACGATCGCCTCGCTGCTGGCCCCATCCAATGGCCTTGCCCTCAGCAGGAAACCGCACAGACGGCCTGGAACAAGTATGACAAGCGCCTCTACGCTGATCATCACTTTCCGACGCCCAATGGTCGTGCCAACTTTGCCGCCTTTCATGAAGGCGGTTTGGCCGAGCTGCCGGATACTGACTTCCCCTTTGTGCTGACCAATGGCCGGCTGTATGGCCACTGGCACACCCAAACCCGCACGGGCCGCATCGATAAAATTCGCAAAATGCACCCCGAACCGCTGCTAGAGATGAATCCTCTCGACGCGCAGCGGCTGCAGCTGCAGTCGGGCGATTGGGTCGAGGTGCGATCGCGCCGGGGTTCGGCTCGCCTCAAGCTCCATGTCACGCAGTACATTCGCAAAGGGGTGCTATTTATCCCCATGCATTGGGGAGCGCTATGGGCCGATCAGGCGGAATGTAATGCGCTCACGCACTCTGCCGTTTGCCCCATTTCTCTGCAGCCAGAACTCAAGGCCAGTGCGGTCGCAGTCGTGCCTTTAACCGCAGAGATGAGAGTGGCGGTGATGTCAGGAGACCAGCGAGATCGCGGGCTGGTGGGAGTCGCGCGATCGGTAAAACGATGTAGGCATTCGGAGTTCAGATTACCCTGCGGGAAGGACAGAGCCCTATGGAGTTTGAAATTCGAAGTTTTTGCCGATTTTCTGAAATAAGACGACAAATCTTGCGCCCTTGCCCCCCGGCCCCTTATTGCTCCTGCCACTCTCTACCTACTACCCGTCACTCCCTCTTTCCCATCAGCCCTCTTAACCCGTATCACCATGTCCACTGCTGACCTCAC
>CALCPB010000018.1 GCA_937897665.1 uncultured Halomicronema sp.
TGAAGAATATCTCGCCCAAACCAGAAAAGGCGCAGACGGTTGAGCTCGTCGGCAAGCTGGTCACAGAGGCGGTGGCGTTCTGCCACATCAATGGCATTCCGGGCGATAGCCTTGGTGACTTTTTGTCTGCCCTCGGCGATTACGGTGGCGAGTCATTGATGCGGATGGCGGCGCTGGTGTCCTTTGACGGGGTGATTCCCCTCGGTGCTGACTTTAGTGGCAAAGCGCTGAATCTGATTAAGGGCATGGGGCCTTCTGATTTGGACAATAATCCGACCTTCAAAGGCGTTAAAGAAGAGATTCCGGGCGGTAATGCGAAGGGCAAGTTGTCCTTTATGACCGAAAGCTTTGAATCGACCAAGGGCTGGATGGACAAGTTCGTCAGCGATAAAGGGATCACCCAAAGCAATGTGGTCGATATCTGTCGGGTTTTGTGGAGGGTTCGAAAAGCAAGCTTGACTACCTGGGAGCCTTCCTGGATGTGTCAGTGAAATACTACGAGCACACGGGTGTGCAAACTTTAGCGCGTCGCCTCATTGAGCGATCGATGGCGGAGCTCTAGTCAGGTTTCAGGGTCAGAATCACTGCCGTCAGGGCTGCCGAATCCCGCTGATAACCCGATATTTAGTCGTTGTTCTCAAAGGCAAACATCGCTATGAATCACTTTAAAACCTTGGCTTTATTAGCCCTGTTGTCGGGCCTGTTAGTCGGCATTGGCTATCTAGTGATTGGCGGCCCCACCGGTATTTTGGTCGGTGTGGGGATGGCCGCTGTCAGTAACCTTGGTTCTTGGTATTTTTCTGACAAGATTGCCCTGAATGCCTACAAAGCTCAGCCGGTCACGCCCGAAGCTGCCCCTCAGCTCTACGCCAGCGTTGAGAAGCTGAGTCAAGAGGCCGAAATTCCGATGCCTCGAGTCTACGTGATACCGACTCAGGCTGCTAACGCTTTTGCCACGGGGCGCGATCCTAGCCATGCTGCAGTTGCCGTCACCGAAGGCATCATGGCCCTCCTGACTCAGGAAGAACTGGAAGGGGTGCTAGCCCACGAGCTGTCTCACATTCTCAATCGCGATATGCTGACGCAAGCAGTTGCTGCCACGATTGGTGGCGCAATTTCTTCTCTGGCCTATTTTGCTCAATGGGCGAGCTATAGCAATAGTGACGGTCAGGGGCGCCGCGGCAGCAACCCCCTTGGTCTTTTACTCGCGGTGTTTGTCGCGCCCTTGGCTGCCACCTTGATTCAAATGAGTATCTCTCGCACGCGCGAATTTGCCGCCGATGCCGGAGCTGGTCAGTTAACGAAGAATCCCCTGGCTTTGGCCAGTGCCCTGCGTAAGCTTGAGGGCAGTGCACAAAAAGCACCGATGCCAGGCAATCCTGCCTTTGAGCCATTGCTGATTGTCAACGCCTTTGCTAAGCAGGGATTGAGCAATTTGTTTGCCACCCATCCTGACACCGCTGCCCGCATCGAGGCGTTAGAAAGTCAGGCTCAGAAACTGACCCAGTTAGCGTCAACGTCATCAGTTTGAAAGGACGAGCCGGATTTGCGAGCTAGCGTCGTTGGTGGGGGCTGAGTGCTAACAAGAGTGATCGCAGGGGGGATCAACGCGATCGCCCTAACTAGGCCAAAAGCGTTCTCTGATACAACCGAGTAAAACAACCCCTTATAATGTGAAATAACCACTGGGGCGGAGAGGATTATCTTCTCTGCCCCAGTATCGTTTGAGTCGTTGTTGTCTAGACATTCTCTACTTTGTTCCTATTCAGCTGAATTGCTGAACGATGAGTGAGCTTTGGATCGTGCTAGCCGATGCAACCAAACGCCGCATGAGGAGTGTTGACCTACCCGCGAGAATACAGGGCCTCAGTTGTGAATTCAGGGTTACAAGAAATGCGTACGGCATATTTATTAGTGTCTCATGGCAGTTCTGACCCGCGTCATCTGGCGGGCCTCAATCGTCTAGCCCATGCGACACGACCGTATCTTACTCGTTCCTTCGCAGCCGAGCCTCCGTCCGTGGCGGCAATTTTGCGCGGTCAGTCGGACCTGAATTCGCCTTGGCCGCAGCCATCAGCATCATGGCCGCTGGATGCGTTGGAGTCATCGTCTCTGCCGTTCACTGAATCCTCTCAAGATGCGCCGATCATTGGCGTCGCCACCTTAGAAGCCCATAAAGTGTCGCTTGCCCAGCAGATTGCTGTTTTTGCCCAAAATGTTTGGTCTCAAGGGATGCGGCAAGTCGTCATCGTGCCGCTATTTTTACTGGCAGGCATTCATGTCAAAGAAGATCTGCCGCAGGAAATTGCCGCTGCTGAAGCCCAGCTGCCCGCTCGTCTACAGCTCACCTGTGCACCGTATCTAGGGGGAGCGGGCGATTTTAAGCACTATGTTAGCCAGCGGCTCGCTCGGGTTGAGGCCGATCAATGCATTTTGCTAGCGCATGGCAGCCGTCGCCCCGCTGGCAACCGCGCCCTTCAAAAGTTAGGCACGATGCTCAACACTGATGTGGCGTTTTGGTCGGTGCCACCTGATCTCGAAACGCAAGTTGCTAATTCAATGCAGCGTGGCTACCGACGCATTGCGATCGCGCCGTTTTTTCTCTTTCCAGGCAGCATTACTGATGTCATCACGCGTCGTACTGAAGCGCTAGCCGAAGCCTTCCCTAAGCTTTCTTTGCGATTGCTCAGTCCCCTGGGAACCAGTGCTGACTTGGGTCAAGTGGTTGCCGAACTCGCGTTGAACGCTGCTCTAGGAAGCTCAAAGGGCCGATGGCAGTCGGGTTCGGCTCACTCGGTAGCCAAAAATACTATCACCGCTTAGTATTCCTGCATACTTTCAGAGAGTTAGGTCATACTAATTTGACGACCTAGCATGCAGTCTGTTGGAAACGAAGGAGTGCTGGTGTGACAAACGCTGATGCACACAGTGGGGGCGATCGCCCCTTGGGCAAGGTTTATCTCGTTGGGGCCGGGCCAGGCGATCCGGGACTCTTTACCCTTAAAGGCAAAGCCTTGTTAGAAGCCGCTGATGTGGTGGTTTACGATGCGCTGGTCAGTCCGCCAATTTTGGGCATGGTTAATCCTCAGGCGCGGCTGTTACCTGCGGGCAAACGCCGGGGCTACCATTCTCTATCTCAGCCAGAGATTACCCAGCTACTGCATGAGCTAGCTCAACAATATGCGGTTGTCGTGCGGCTCAAAGGCGGCGATCCCTTCGTATTCGGTCGGGGCGGTGAAGAAATGGCTGACCTCATTGAGGCGGGGATTGACGTTGAAGTCGTGCCTGGTATCACGGCTGGCGTCGCGGTGCCTGCCTATGCGGGCATCCCGGTGACTCACCGCCGCCTGAGTTCTAGCGTGACCTTTGTGACTGGGCATGAGGCGGCGGGCAAATATCGTCCTGAGGTGGACTGGCGAGCGATCGCCCAAGGCTCAGAAACCATTGTCATTTATATGGGGGTGCATAACCTGCCTAACATCGTGAAGGCGCTGACCGATGCCGGGTTGAGCTGCGAAACGCCCGTGGCGCTGATTCGCTGGGGTACGCGACCTGAACAAGATGAGCTAATTGCCACCCTGGCGACCATCGAAGCGGAGATGCAGGCGACTGGGTTTGCTGCCCCGGCCATAGCCGTCATTGGTGCTGTGGTTAACATGCGTCCCTTGCTCGCGGCTTGTCGTCCGGCGGTCGCTGATATCAAGCGAGCTGCGGCGATCGCCGACGCCTCAATTTTGTCCAATCCGGCTACAACGATAGGCGATCCCCTTGCTAGGATGGATTTAGGTATAGTTTGAGGCCTTGGGTCAACAAGCTGAGGTGCTCATCCTTTGCTACTGGCCCAGCTAGGTTGTCTGTTGTGCCCATTTGGTGTGGTCGTATCGCGCCCTCTTGGAGGCGCGTAGGCAGAGAAAAGGCAACAGCTTTTTCTTTTAGGGGCAGCCTCTTGAGTCGACTCAAATGACTTTTATCTAGATCTTTCAAAACGACATTCTTCAATTTCAGAATTTATGGCTGCTACTATTCAGGTCGAAAAAACGAAGCTCAAGAATCCGCCGCTAGACATCCATACGCTAGGCGATCGCGTGTTGCGTCAGCCCGCCAAGCGCGTTGCCAAAGTGGATAATGCGCTGCGAGAGTTGGCCTATGACATGCTCAAAACCATGTATAGCTCCGATGGTATTGGGTTGGCCGCGCCTCAGGTAGCGGTGAATAAGCAGCTCATCGTTGTGGATACCGATCCGGAAAACGCGGCGGCTCCCCCCCTGATTTTGGTGAATCCCAAAGTGATTCGCACGAGTAAAGAGCAGTGTACTGATCAAGAGGGCTGTCTGAGCATTCCGGGCGTTTATCTGGATGTGGTGCGCCCGACAGCGATCGAAGTCAGCTTTAAAGACGAAAACGGTCGCCCCCAAAAGCTGCAGGCCGCTGATCTGCTGGCTCGCTGCATTTTGCACGAAATGGATCACTTGACGGGCGTGATGTTTGTTGACCGCGTCAATAATCAGTTGGCGCTGACTCAAGAGCTGCAGAAGAATGGCTTTTCGGCTCAAGACGTGAAGGCGATCACGGGTTAGCCCTTGCGTTGTGTCCTCAGTCTGCGTTAGATAAAAGACACTTTGATGTTGTGAGGGTTGAGTACTGTGTGGACGCCAAAAAGTGGCTTGCTGTTGTTGTGTTCTTGTCTCGCTGCGATCTCGGCAGTGGCGGCGATTTTTGAACTTTCTACCGGGCAGCCCGATTGGGGCACCGGGCCGACGAGTCTATTGATTGGGGTGGCTGTGCCGCTGGTCGGGGTATTCTTTTACGCGGCTGTGCGGGATGCCCGAGCTAATATGTAGAGCCATGAGCATCAACTGCACTCAGAAAATGAGCGATGGCTGTTGAATTGAGGAGAGCGATCGCTGAGCCAATATTGCAGCGCCCATTTTGGCCAATAATGAGCCAATATTGGCCCCTAAGGTTTAGGGCTATCCAATCGGATCGCTGTCAGATACTATAAATAAGCACGCGGATGTGGCGGAATTGGTAGACGCGCTAGATTTAGGTTCTAGTGTCCTCGCGACGTGAAGGTTCAAGTCCTTTCATCCGCATTTTATGTTGGAAAACTCGTCGGATGGGTATTGAAAAGTGAGCTGC
Source organism: uncultured Halomicronema sp. (assembly GCA_937897665.1). GTDB lineage: Bacteria > Cyanobacteriota > Cyanobacteriia > Phormidesmidales > Phormidesmidaceae > Halomicronema. The sequence continues at coordinate 5,140 of CALCPB010000018.1, forward strand.
TTTTCTCTACTCAAACTCCCTGGCGGACTGCCTATCGAGACAGTTGCTTGACTCGCCAACCGGCATAGGTGAGTAAGCCAGTGGCCCCTGCGGCGTAAACAAATCCACTGGGAATGCCTGCAAAGGCGATGGCTAAACTGCCTGCCCATAGGGTTAAAGCGTAGATAAATAAAACTGCCCAGCGATGCGACAAGCCTGCCTTCAGCAAACGGTGATGCAGATGTCGTTTGTCAGCGACAAAGGGCGAACTGCCACAGCGAATGCGATCCAGAATGACGGCGGACATATCTAAGATGGGCACAGCCAGAATGAGATAGGGCAGCAGCACGGCGACCGTGGTGACACTCTTAATCAGTCCAATCACGCCGACTCCAGCTAGGGTAAACCCAATAAAGTAAGAGCCGCCATCGCCCATAAAGATTTTGGCTGGATTGAAGTTGTACCGCAAAAAGCAGAGAGAGCCACCCGCCAATGCCGCCGCGATGAGAGCCGCCGCGGGTTGAGCCATAAACAGACTCACCACCAGCATGATCAGCGCGGCAATGCCACAGACACCGGCAGCGAGGCCATCTAATCCATCAATCCAGTTGATGGCGGTGGTCATGCCCACTAGCCAAATGATGGTGACTGGCAGACTAATCCAGATGGGTAGTGACACCAGTCCGACGAAAGGAATACTCAAAAAATCGATGCTGACCCCCACATGCCAGGCAATTCCCGCAATCAGCGCCTGCATGAGCAAGCGACTAGAGGCCGATAAGCCAAAGAGGTCATCTAGCAGACCGATCAAGAAGAAGGCGAATCCTCCCAGCGTGACGCCCCAGATTTCATATTCGTCGGTGGGGCTGAGGTGAGTGCCCGAAGCGTCGATAAAACCGCCTGACCACCAGACAAACAAAAGCGAAATCAGCGTACCCAGGAAAATCGAAATCCCTCCGAGGCGCACCATCGGTTGAGTGTGAACTTTGCGGCCGCCGGGCTGATCGACCCGCCCCGACCGCAAGCCGATTTGTCGCACGATGGGAGTCGATACCAGCACAACTGCGCCAGAAATCACAAAGGCTAATAGATGATAGAGCTGAAAAGGCATAGAGAGGGCTTCAACAGCGTTGAAGTTTAGCAATCAGCTGAGATGAAAAGATTCGCGATTAATACTAAAGCCGACCATGCAAGCTCAAACTTACTTGTCGAAGATAGTTGAGTCTCTTAATAATCTTTAGAATCTAGCCACTACTATAAAGCTCCATGAAGGATATGACAGATCAAATCGGTTGTCTACTGTCATATCCCCATAGAGCCGGGATCAAGCTGCAAATGAGTTTAAGCGGATCTGCTGAAACTAAGCCATAACGGGCTTGGGCAGGCTGAGGTAAGGATAAAGCGGAAAGCGATCGCATAGCGCCGCGACCCGGTGGCGACAGTTGTCGCGTACGCCTTCATCCTCGGGATTGGTTAATCGATCCGCCACGATGTCCGCAATCTCGGTGAACTCGGCAACCCCCATGCCACGAGTGGTCATCGCCGGCGATCCGAGCCGTAAACCACTGGTGACAAAGGGCGATTCGGGGTCAAAGGGAACAGTGTTTTTGTTCGCCGTGATGTTGACTTCACTCACGAGCTGGTCGGCTTGCTTGCCCGTCAGGCTCACTGAGCGCAGATCGACCAAGATCAAATGATTATCAGTGCCATTGGAAACCAACTTGAGGCCTCTGGCCTGCAAGCGATCGCCCATGGCTTGCGCATTTTTGATCACCTGCTGCGAGTAGGTCTTGAACTCGGGGCGCAGCGCTTCGCCAAAGGCTACTGCCTTCGCGGCAATCACGTGCTCTAGCGGCCCACCCTGAGAGCCAGGAAAAACCGCCTTATCAAACTTTTTGCCGAGGTCGGCATCGCGGGTCAAAATCAGCCCCCCGCGCGGTCCCCGTAGTGTTTTGTGGGTCGTCGTGGTCACCACATCACAGTGCGGCACCGGATTGGGATGCTCGCCCGCCGCGACTAGCCCCGCGATGTGGGCAATGTCAGCTAGCAAATAGGCACCAACTTCATCGGCGATCGCCCGGAACTGTTCAAAAGGAATCACGCGCGGGTAGGCCGAATAGCCGCAAATGATGAGCTTTGGGCGATGCTCTAAAGCCAAGGCCCGAATCTGATCAAAATCAAGTGTCTCAGTGTCAGCATTAACGCCATACTGCACGACGTTGAACCATTTGCCGGATACGTTCACCGGTGACCCGTGGGTCAAATGCCCACCATGGGATAGATCCATCCCCATAATGGTGTCACCAGGTTGAAGGAGCGCTAAAAACACAGCGAAGTTGGCCTGAGCACCGGAGTGCGGTTGGACGTTGGCATGGGCGGCACCAAACAACTTTTTAATGCGCTCAATCGCCAAAGACTCGACCTGATCGACGAATTCACAGCCGCCGTAATACCGCTTGCCCGGTAGCCCTTCCGCATACTTATTCGTCAAGGCTGAGCCTTGGGCTGCCATCACCGCCGACGAGGCAAAATTTTCACTCGCGATTAGCTCAAGGTGATCGCGCTGGCGCTGCAGCTCACGCTGCACGATATCTGCCACTAATGGATCATTGTCCTGAAGAATTTCCAAAATTGATTGCGTCACAGCTCTCAACCCCAATAACCGATTCGATACTTTAGTTCGCTCATCGCGTAGTTCACTCAGACTCTGCTACTTCCTGTGTCTGCCTCCTCAGATCGGTATCTTAGGAACAGGCAAGGTCACCCGCGCCGCCGCGATCGCCCTAGAGGGCAACCCAGCAGTCAGGAAATTGAAGACTCTGAATTCATTATCTTAGGGGGTTTGTTCTGAGCAGACTACCTTTTGTCACGGTTATGCAAGATCTCTGAGGCGGCAAACTCTGATAGAGAAATTACCCCGCCTAGAGTTGTAACGAAATGAAACATATACTATTAAGACAGCGATAAAGCCAAACCAAACATTTGCAAGGGGAATAAGGGTTCATGCGAGTTGCGATCGCCGGGGGCGGGTTAGCCGGTCTAGCCTGTGCCAAATACTTAGTCGATGCCGGTCACACACCCATCGTGTTAGAAAGTCGTGACGTCCTCGGGGGGCTGGTGGCCGCCTGGCAAGATGAAGATGGCGACTGGTATGAAACTGGGCTCCACGTCTTTTTTGGGGCGTACCCCAACATGCTGCAGCTGATGGAAGAACTCGGCATCTCTGATCGGCTGCAGTGGAAAGAGCACACCCTCATTTTTAACCAGCCCGAAAAGCCGGGCGTGCTGTCGCGGTTTGACGTGCCTGATATTCCTGCCCCGCTCAACGTCATCACGTCGATTCTGCGTAACAACGACATGCTGACGTGGGAGCAAAAGATTCGCTTTGCGGTCGGGCTGCTGCCCGCAATTGTGCGCGGACAACAATATGTCGAGAAGATGGATCAATACAGCCTGTTGGAATGGCTGGAGCGGCAGGGCGTCAGCGATCGCGTCAACTCAGATATCTTCATTGCTGCCTCTAAAGCGCTGACCTTCATCAATCCCGAAGACGTGTCGGCCACTGTGCCCCTCACTGCCCTCAACCGATTTTTGCAAGAGCGTTACGGTTCCAAAGTAGCCTTTTTAGACGGAGCCCCCCCGGAGCGGCTCTGTCAGCCAATGGTTGATCATGTCACAGCCCAGGGTGGCGAAGTGCATCTCAACAAGCCCCTCAAACAAATTTTGCTGAATGCTGATAGCACCGTGAAAGGCTTTTTGGTGCGAGGGCTGAACGGCGCCGAGGATGAAGTGATCACTGCCGATGCCTACGTTGCCGCTACTTCGGTTGATGTGATGAAAGTTCTGATGCCCGAACCCTGGAAAGGCATCAGCTTCTTTCAGAAAATGCAGGAACTGGAAGGGGTGCCAGTGATTAACATTCACCTCTGGTTTGACCGCAAAATGACTGACATCGACCAGCTGCTCTTCTCTCGCTCCGATCTGCTCAGCGTGTACGCTGACATGAGCAATACCTGCCGCGAATATGCGGATTCCAACAAGTCAATGTTGGAACTGGTGCTCGCCCCGGCTAAAGACTGGATCGATCGAACTGAAGCGGATATCCTTGCCGCTACCATGGCAGAGCTAGAGCGCCTCTTTCCTGATCATCTCACGGGCGACAATCGGGCGGAGCTATTGAAGTCAAAAATCGTCAAAACGCCGCGCTCGGTCTACACGGCGGGTCCAGGTACCCAGGCCTGCCGTCCGGATCAAACCACGCCGATTGCGAATTTCTTTTTGGCAGGGAGCTACACCATGCAACGTTACCTAGGCAGCATGGAAGGGGCGGTGCTTTCTGGTAAGCTAGCGGCGCAAGCCGTGAATCGCCAGTATTCAGAGAATTTGCCTGAAACTGAGCTCGACCGCCAACCAGCTTCTGTTGCTTAGGCAAAATCCCGCAAACAGCGGTTAAATCGGGCTGGCTTTAACGTATTCTGTGATAGGAAGCCAGTCCGCTGCTAGCGGGCTCTGAGCGCTGTAATCTTAAATATGTTTCGAGTTTCCAGCTATAAAGATTGATGCTGCAATTGTCCCACTCGCTGCGGTCTAAGGAATTTGTTCCCAAGGAGGATGCCTATGAGGCCTGCCGCCAGGTTACAGCGGAATATTCCAAAACGTTTTATCTCGGAACTTTGCTGATGACGCCCGAAAAGCGTCGGGCAATCTGGGCGATCTACGTTTGGTGTCGCCGCACTGATGAATTGGTTGATGGACCGCAGGCTTCACTCACGACGGAAGAGACGTTAGACCGCTGGGAGAAACAACTCACTTCAATCTTTCAAGGCCAGCCGGTTGAAGATACTGATGTGGCACTGGTAGATACGCTGCAGCGGTTTCCGTTAGAGATTCAACCCTTCAAAGACATGATTGAAGGGCAGCGGATGGATTTGGATCGATCGCGCTATCACACCTTTGAAGAGCTGGAACTTTACTGCTATCGGGTCGCGGGCACCGGTGGGTTGATGTCAACTGCGGTTATGGGCATTGATTCTGAGCAGCAAACCGCCCCTTGGCAGCGATATGAGCCTTCACCCAACCCGATGAAAGAAGCCGCCGCCCTCGGCATTGCTAATCAGCTGACGAATATTTTGCGTGACGTCGGTGAAGATGCGCGGCGGGGGCGCATTTATTTACCTCTCGAAGATTTGGCCCTATTTGATTACACCGAAGCGGATTTGATGAACGGCGTGATTGATGATCGCTGGCGAGCCTTGATGCAGTTCGAGATTCAACGCGCCCGCAAGTTTTATCAAGAAGCTGAGCAGGGGATCAGTCGCTTGAGTCCTGATGCTCGCTGGCCCGTCTGGGCTGCTCAGGTGCTTTATAGCAAGATTCTGACGGTCATTGAGCAAAATGGCTACGACGTTTTTACCAAACGGGCTTATGTCCCGAGGCTACAAAAGATCATGTGCCTGCCGGGCACCTTGGTGCGATCGCGGATGCTTTAGAGTTCGCTAAATTCAACCTGTGATTGGTTGGGCTTGCTGTCAGCTGTAATCGCTGTCGCTCAGGTCTGCGCACATAATCCGCAATCTGGAAGCTGGGATGAAACCGTACCACCACGTGCCGATCCATGAGTGTCACGAACCTCTGGTTCCCCTTCCCCTCCAGGAGTTTGCCGTGGTCACGCCGCATCCCTATGTGGCCTTAGGCGCGCCCTATGGCGATCGCTCGCCCTATTGGCTGCGCCAAACTGTGGTTGAGGCGTTGCGTCGAGTTCAAGCCTCTCTGCAAGCTGAGCAACCGGGCTGGCGTTTGCAAGTGTTTGATGCCTATCGCCCGATTGCGGTGCAGCAGTTTATGGTGGACTACACCACCCAAGATCTGGCTCACCAGCAGGGGTTCGACTGGCCGCAGCTCTCAGTGGCCCAACAGCAAACGCTGCTCGAAACGGTGTATCAGTTTTGGGCCTTGCCCAGTCCTGACCCGAAAACGCCCCCACCCCACAGTACGGGGGCGGCGATTGATCTAACCCTGATGGATGCTCAAGGGTTGCCCGTCGCGATGGGGTCACCAATCGACGAGGTCTCAGCGCGATCGCATCCCGATTATTTTCAGGCAGCCGCTGCGGATCAGTCGCAATTTCATGCCCATCGATGCCTGCTCCAGCAGCTAATGGTAGCCGGTGGTTTTCAACAACATCCTGCCGAATGGTGGCATTTTTCGAACGGTGACCAACTGTGGGCTTGGCTCACGACCCAACAGACTGGCCAGTTTACGGTGGCGCGCTATGGCTGTGCTGAACTGCCGCCCCATTCGGTATGAGGTATGTTTGCTAGCGCTGCTGAGGCAGTGGAGAGAGCGGACTCTCCGTGGGCAACTCTGCCTGTAGCCTCAAACAGTTGCTTTGTCCCTGAACTCTCACCTGATATTCCACCTTGTCCATCAGCCGATTTAAGATCAACCAGCCGTAGCCTCCCTCTTGGTGAGCATCTGGCGCTGGCGGCAAATAGGTGCTGAGGTCAAAGCCTTCTCCTTGATCCCAAACCTCTAAAAATAGGACGTCAGCCTGCACCTCCAATTTCAGCAAGACCGGCAACTGGGGTTGTTCGTGGTGAGCATGGCGAACGACGTTGGAATAGGCTTCTACAATCACTAAGCGCAAGCGATTTTCCCATTTCGGCCAATCTGGCCAGTCGCCTAGTTCTAGCTGCAAAGTGCCCAACAACCAAGCTTCAATGACGACTAAAAATCTGAGATCGCTGGGAATGCGGAGTTCAGTCTTCATTACTTCACCACCTCCAGCGACAACACCGTTTGGTCATCTTCCTGTTCAGCGCTGCTCCACTGAATTGACGCTAAGAGCTGATCCAAATCTAAGGGGAGTGGTTGAGTTTTTAAGAGTTTCCATAGCCCCGTCTGATGCAACATTGCGGCTTCTTCGGAGGCATTAGCGGCTACCGTGGCCTCGGTGAGGCCGTCACTCGTGAGGAGTAGCGTTTTGCCAGGAGCCAGTTCAATCTCACCAGCTTGCGCCGTCCAATCTGGCAAAATTCCGAGGGGTACACCCCGAGTTTTGAGATAAAGCGGTTCACCTGCGGGTTCAGCAAGGGTCTGGACTGTCCACACTAACGGGTAGATGTGGCCGGCATTGGCATATCGCAGCTTGTGCGTTATCGGGTCGTAGCAGATCAGCACCAGCGTGACAAAACAGTTGCTACTGACTAAGTCATCCCAAAGACTCCGGTTTAAATTTTGCATCACCTTTTCAGGCGAGGGAGAACGCTCTTGAGACAATTCGCGGCGCAGCACAGAGATCGCACTCGCCATAAACAGTGCCGCTGGTACTCCCTTGCCCGAGACATCGCCCACCGCGAGCCAAACATCGCCCTGAGGGTGAGAAAAGATTTCATAGAAATCGCCGCCTACTTCACGGGCTGGTAGGCACCGCGCTTGAATGCGGACGTTTTCAATGGTGGGCAGACTTTGACGCAGCAAGTTGGTTTGAATCTGCCGAGCGACCTCTAGTTCTGCCCGCATCTGCTGTGTCTGCATTTGAATGCGTTGATACAGTTTGGCCTGGGAGATGGCTAAGGCAATTTGCTCGGCGACACTGTCAAGTAATTGGGTCGTGGCTTCGGCCCAGTCGGAGACTAAGGCCGAGTGGTAAAGCGTGACGATCGCTAACGTCGTTTGCTGATATCGCAGCGGCAGCGTCAACGCCGTCAGAGGCGTGGACTGCTCTATCGTGTCTAGCTGGCGCTGTCCCGTTTGCAGCGCCCACTCACTCATTGACAGGCTATGACCTTTGAGACTCGTGGCTGCTGCCGCGCTTAACGTCGTGAAGCTAAAACTGAGTGACTTGTCTAACTCCGCTGACGTTTCATCCGCGTTGACCACATAGAGCACGACGTGGGAGGCCTCAAAGGTTTTGCCTAAGGTGATAGCGATCGTCTGCAACATGCTGTCGTAATCTAGCGACTCGCGAATGGCGCGCATCTCTTCGTTAAAAAATGTCTCTCTCGATAGCGCGTGAGTCAAGGCTCGGGTGCGCTGTTTGACGACCCGAAACGTTTCTGCCGCTTGCATCACTACTGTCTTCAGGTCAGCTGGTTTCCAAGGCTTCGTAATGTATTTGAAAACTTTGCCGGAATTGATCGCCTCGACCAAGTCTTCAACATCGGTATAGCCCGTTAAGACAATGCGGATGGTGTCTGGAAACTGTTCAACGGTGCGGCTTAGAAACTCAGTGCCGTTCATGCGGGGCATGCGCTGATCAGAAATGATCACCGCCATTTCACCCACCTCAGCCAAAACCTGCAGGGCCTTAAAGCCGTCCTCTGCTTTATAAACTTCAAACTCCCGTCGAAAGGTGCGATACAACAAGTCCAGATTATCTGGCTCGTCGTCTACGACCATGAGTTTTAGGAGGTTGTCATCTTCCCAGGCCATCGGGAAAGTCCTCATAGGGAACGATTGCAGGAGTCAGCGGGATGCATTCAGGGTTGCCGCCCGAGTAAGCTCAACGGTCGGCAAAGAAACGAGTTCTGTAGCTGCAGGGGCAGTCGATTGAGTTTGAGGCCAGCGCTCAGCTCGTGAGCACTGCCGTTGCCTCTGAAGGACTGTTGATTGAGTATGCTCTAACGTTCCCACCTTAAACCCATACTTACCGTATCTTCTCTGCGGTCAGAGAATTGAGTCAAGGCTGGCGCTGATTTTCGCGTGAACGACTGGTTATCGCGGGAGATGAGGCGTTACGGCAACTGATAGGGAGCGCGCGGGTGCTGTCAGAGCGGGGTGGCCCAGATGATTGGCGGCTTATCCCTTGCTGGGTGA
>CALCPB010000019.1 GCA_937897665.1 uncultured Halomicronema sp.
CAGTCCATCGGCTTCCAGATTTTTCAAAGCCTGCCGTTCGGAGGCAAAGTAGTCATCAAAATCCTGGTCAAAGCGGAGGTGATATTTGGTCTCAATGGCTGCTTTGGACAGTTCAAACTGACACATGAGCTCCATAATCACCGCGCGCCGCAGAATATCGTCGCGGCTGAGGGTGACGCCTCGTGCCAGGGGCAGCTGATGGGTATCCATCACGCGGTAAAAGTCTCGTAACTGCTTGTGATTCTGGACATAAACGTCGTGCAGCATGCTGATGGCCGTCATGCCAAAGGCCAGCAGATCAGACTCGGGTTGGGTGGTATAGCCCTGGAAGTTGCGATGGAGCTGTCCAGCCTGTTGCGCCAGGGTCAGCTCATCATCGGGTTTAGCAAAGTGATCCATGCCGATGAACTGGTAACCGTGGGAGGTGAGTTCATCCATGCTCAGATGAAAAATGTTGAGTTTTTCGGCTGGGGTGGGGAGTTGAGTCGGGTCAATATGCTGCCGCTGGACGGGCTTGAGCCAGGGCACATAGGCAAAGTTAAACAGGGCGATGCGGTCTGGATCGAGCGCGATGGTTTTGCGAATGGTCTCTCGAAAAGTCGCTGCGGTTTGGTAAGGCAAACCGTAAATTAGATCCACATTGATGCTGTCAAAGTCTGCTTCTCGCATCCAGGCCATGCCCTGAAACAGCATCTCCTCGGGTTGAATGCGGTTAATCGCCGCCTGGACTTGGGGGTCAAAGTCTTGAATGCCAAAGCTAATGCGATTAAAGCCGAGCTGTTTTAACCCCAGCACATAGTCGCGACTGAGCTGGCGGGGGTTGACCTCGATGGAAATTTTGGCATCCTTGGCAAACTGGAAATGCTGAGCCAGCGCCGTCCAAAGGCGTTCCACCTGGTTTAGGGTCAGATAGTTGGGCGTGCCGCCACCCCAGTGCATCTGGTTGACTACGCGCCCTTGGGTGCGGGTGGCGACCTGCTCAATATTCTGGATGAGATAGTCGAGGTAGGGCTCTGCTGCCTGCCGCTGTTGGGTAATGATGGTGTTGCAGCCGCAAAAGTAGCAAGCGGTTTCACAAAAGGGAATGTGGCAATACAGGGAGAGCGGTGTCTGCTTGTAATTGCCAACGGCGATCGCCGTTTCAAAATCCGCGATCTGAAACCCGTCCGCCAGTTCTGTGGCGGGGGGATAGCTCGTGTATCGCGGCAGCGGCTGATTGTATTTGTTGAGCAAGGCCGCATCAAATGTCGGTATTGAAGTCAGGGTTGTCATACAGCATTCACTAAATGGAGATCTGAAAAAAGGGGACGATTGAGGGGTACCGTCCCCATCGTTCAGAGGAACCGAAAACCAATAACCTTCTACGAAGCGGCTGATTCCGCCGCCACCAGTTCTACAGAAGTCTGACCCGGGGCCCGTGCCGTACTGCCGGGCTTGTCTTGCCGGGTAATCAAATCAAATACATGCTCGCCAATGGCCGCTCTGACATCCGGCTCCAGCTCATGAAAGACATTGCGATTGAGGGCAAAGGCCCGATTCGCCTCCGCGACAATGGCTTGAATCTGCTCAGCGCCTACCGGCAGCGAGTTGAGGGCATCCCGATACCGTTGCTTACACTGGCGGCGGGCTTCCATGGTGGGCAGCTGATCAAACTCATGGAGGCCGGTGCCTTGATCAGGCGGTAAATCGAGCGCCGAACGAACGATGTGGCGCAAGCTCTGGCCGCCGGAGAGATCGCCCATGTAGCGCACGTAGGCATGGGCAATCAGCAGCATCGGGTTGGTCTGAGAGATTTCCTGCAGACGAGCCACGTAGTTGTGTCCTTCCGGGGAGATGGTAATTTGCTGACGCCAGTTTTCACCGTAGTAGAAGCGCAGATCTGCTTCTAACTTGTGAGTGCGCTCCAGCTCCGGGAAGAGCATGGGGCTAACCATGGGATGATGCCGATGACGCGCCATCTCAACTTCTAATGTGCGGTAAACATAATAGAGATCGGCAATGAGCTTACGAAAGGGCTCTCTTTCCACAATGCCTTTGAGAAAGCATTTCATAAAAGCTGTGTTTTCAGCCAAGGTGTGAGATTGCTGGGTGCCTTCCCGCAGACACATCGCTAAAGCTTGAGTCATGGAAAATACCTCGAATATCGATTAATAGCTGAGCAACGATGTTTTGAGAGAACAGGTTCAAAAGACCAGAACAGCGAACCGACACTCAAGACCCCTGAGACTTCCAGGGGTCTTGAGTGCCTGAGGTCGATCGCCTAACAGCTCTGAGTCCAGCGCTTAACAGCATCTCTCATCGCTCATTAATTACTATATAGCTATTTAGTAATTAATGATAGGTGTTGTGAAAACTTTACGGTTGTCTGGCTATTCAGACTGATCGCTACACTTTTTATCTTTGTGGTGTCCCCACAAAACCCACAATTTTTTTTTTTTTAATCCCCCTTTTCCCCCCCCCCCCCCCCAGAATTGGGGCTAGAGGGCGAATCATCCCATCATTAAGCAACGACGCATCCGTTGCTCCATCATCCCCTGGTCGGTAGGTCTGCTGTTTCGCAGTCTGGTTGCTGGGGATAGCTCTGGGGCATCACCGCATTTTTCAAGTTAGCTTGATCGAGCAAGGTGCCCGTCAGGTCAGCGCCCAGCAAATTCGCGTCTTCCAGATTAGCCCCGGTCAGATCGGCGTAACTAAGGTCAGCCCCTTGTAGATTTGCGCCACGCAGATCCGTCGACACCGTCCCCGGACGATAGTCGAGCCCTAAGTTGGCCCGACAGAGAATAGCCTGAGCTAAATTGGCCCCCTGTAGGTTGGCCCCACTCAAGCGCCCATAGCTTAAATCAACCTGTTGCAAGTTGGCCTGCGTCAGATTGGTTCGTGAGTCAGCCGTTGGGCGCAAGTCGGCCTCAAGCAGACAAGCCCCTGACAGATCAGCCCCTTGCAAGTTCGTGCCGCCTAGACTGGCTTTGAGCAGATTGGCCTCAACCAAGTGCGCGTGGCCCAGGTTAGCCCCACTCAGATCAACCTCGCGCAAACGGGCATGAGCCATCCTGGCCGCCCTCAAATCGCTGCCCCACAGAATTGATTCGCTCAAATCGCTGTGCTCAAAATTAGCTTGGCGAAAATGAGTTCGACCTAAACGAGATTGCCGCAAATCTGAGCGGCTGAAATTAATGTTGTTGAGCCTGAGCTGCAGTAGATCACTCTCTAAAAGTCTCAACCCCGCAAAATCACGCTGGCCAGCGTTGTATCTTTCCTGAAGTTCTTTTCTATCCATGACGTTATTTATCCTTAAATTTGATGGGATGAGTGCTGACGATCGCGCCCACTCTGTAGCCTCGAAACGACCGCGACGGCCAACTGTGACACCTCCGGTGTGCCTAAGAGGCGGAGATCGCGGCCTCTAACGCTTGTTTGACCTCGGGAATAAAGACCGTGTACATGCCCCGTAAATCGCCCACGTTAAAGTCATAGGCGAGATCTTGGGGATAGTTGTCTTTCACAAATTGGGGTAGATCGCCTTTGCCCCCGTGGCAGGCCAGACAGCTGGCTTCCACATTAATCCGACGGTAGTAGCGGGTGCCGGGCTCGCCATTGAGCGTTGCTGAAGCCCAAAAGCCCTGCAGATCGGCATCTTGCTCAAACTTGGCTAGGGCCATTTGGGCTTGGAGGGTATCGGGTTCATGAGCCGGGTTGCGATACTTCTTGGCCAATTGTTTAACCTGCCAACCGTTGTCTTGGCTCAACTGCATCGCTTTCATCCCCACCGGTTTGCAGACCTGTCGCATGGTTTCAGCGGTCGGCGGTGCAGTGGCCTCTTCGAGATAGGCTGCCAGCCCACTGCGCAGGGCGTCTAAATTTTCAATTTCCTGGACCGCTTTAGCGAGTTCGGTCGGTTCCGGTTGGGCTAGCGCGATCGCGGGCAGCCCCATGAGGCAGAAAATCACGAGGGATACACCGAGAACTAATCGAGAGAACACTCTCATCATGCACAGTCTCCTGAATGAGTTTAAGAGCACGCTTTCTTAGGTTTAATAGCCGCGAAAGACTGGGGACAGCGCACCCACAAATCGTGCAGTAATGCCGACAAATACCAACCCGGCGCCAGGCCCGCTGCTCCGACTGCTTTGAGGGCCGTCAATGTCTTGGATGAATTGGCTTGCTCAGAAGGAAGCGACATTCCTGTGATAACAGGGAACGGTCGCGATCTCTATGGCAAGAGGTGCTTAACTCGCTAGGGATTCTGAGCCAGAGGCTGCCGTTTTAGCCAGCGCGGAAACATCCTTCAGCAGTTGCAGCCCAAACAGAGTCCGGAGTCCCAACCGCTCGTACCAGGGCATCCCGACGCCAAAACGAATTTTCAGCATGAAATATTCTTCAAAAGCAGCTTTCACCCACACGACCCAGGGCCCCCGCACCGCGTAGGAGTGTTTCCGCTTCCCGGTTTTGGGGTCGGGCAGTACCGGAGCGGCAATGTAGGCAATGCCCGTATTGCCAAACTCAGCAAAACAGAGAGCCTCTAAAGTCGGCACTTGATGATGGGCTTTGCTCGCTTTGAGGTCAACGGCAATATTGTGGGCCGCAGCGGTTGCCATTGCTTCGGCCATTTGCACGCTTTTGGGGAGCCCAATCGGTACCGGAGTGACATCGGGCTGGGCCAATTTGACACTCACCCCGGCGGCGTAGATGTTGGCAAACTCGGGATGGCGTTGGGTGGGCAAAATGGGAATAAACCCCCTGTTATCACCGAGCCCAGGGACCTCTCGGATAAACTGCGCCCCCTGAAAGGCGGGCAAAATCATGGCGTAATTAAAGGGCAACTGGCGGCCATCAGCCAGGGTCACGGCTTGGGACTGAATTGCGGTAATCGTGGCATTATCAATTACCTCAATCCTCCGTTCTTGCATGAGCTCGGCGGTCAGCTCTCGGGCTTGGCGTACCCCCGAGACGCCTAAATGTCCGGCGTAGGGTTCTGGGGTGACATAGGTGATTGGGACTTGATCTCGCAATCCTCGACGGCGCAGTTCCTGATCGGCAATTAGGGCAAATTCATAGGCCGGGCCAAAGCACCCAGCACCTGGCGCGGCCCCCACCACCATCGGCCCAGGATTTTCGAGAAACGCCAGCCAGGCTTGACGGGCTTCGAGAGCATGGTCGGGGGTGCAGACAGAGTGGGTATAGCCGCCGTGGGGACCAATGCCGGGTACCCAGTCCCAGGCCAGGGACGCGCCGGTCGCAATGAGCAAATAGTCATAGGTGATCGCCGCCTGCCCCTCAATTGTCAGGCGCTGCTGGGTGGGGTCGAGGGCCGTCACCTTACCCGATACCCAATTGAGATTGTGACGTTGGGCGAGTCGAGCCAGGCCCAACTGCACATGCGCTAACGGCTTCAAATTGAAGGCAACCCGAATCAGCCCTGGAATAAAGGTGAATTCTGATTTCTCTGATACTAAGGTGACCGTATGCTCTGATGGCAGCAGATGCCGGAGTTCATAGGCGGCGGGCAATCCCCCTAATCCGGCCCCAATAACAACAACATTAGCCATAAAACGCTTTCATCCTCCATCTTTTTTATTCGGATTTTTTATCAGGTGTTTGTTAATCCCTCGGGGCAGCACAGCTCTTTAAACGTCTGAGCCAACCAATCGGACAATACGTCAACAATTTGAGGAAGCTATGAAGCCCTTCTTTGTAGAACGACTAGGTAGCCCTTAAGCAACTATACTACTAAGTAGTTATATGACGTTATGAATAGAGTAAAATCTATGTATTTACCCTGAAGATTGCTTTCTCGTCAGGCGACTAAAAACAAGCGATCGCTGAAGTATTGTATTACTATCTGGTCATAAAATGAATAATGAATTGATTGGCCAGGAGCCTGTCTGTGTCTGACGGCGATCTTTATCGCCTGATTGACAGGCAGTTTCCCTGTCTCAAGACCCATGAAACAAGCGGAGTCATGATTGATGTATCACTTTAGTAAGGTTGTTAATGTCTCATTTGAAGAGGCCCTAGAGCAGGTGACGGCGTCGCTGCGAGCAGAGGGGCTGGGGGTGCTGACTGAAATTGATGTGCAAGCCGCCTTTCAGAAAAAGCTCGGCAAAGACTTTCGGAATTACAAAATTCTCGGGGCCTGCCATCCCGGCATCGCCTACAACATGATTCAAGCGGATGACAAAGCGGGGGCGCTTTACCCCTGCAATGTGGTGGTCCAAGAGCATGAAGATGGCCGCGTCGAGGTCTCAGCAGTCGATCCGCTGATGATGTTTTTGATGGTGCATACTCCTGAGGCCAAGGCGATCGCCCTAGAGGCCAGTGAAAAGATGCAGGCTGTTATCGATCACTTGCCCGCCGCCGCTACGCCTGAACTGGCTGGCGTGGCTTGAGTTTTGCCCAAGTCCTTGAATGCTGAGTTTTGGAACCTTGAGTTCCTTGGATGTGTAGCCATTACTCGCTACATCCACACATTGCCCTTAATTTAATTTTGACTAATTCAATTTCGATCGATTTTTTTGGAGATAAAACCCATGTTTAACAATGTCGGTACTACTGATCGTTTAGTGCGATTAATCGCCGCCGCGATTCTGCTTTATTTAAGCTTGCAGACCTATGCTGGCTCAGCCTTGGGAATTGGGCTCGCAATCGCTGGAGGTGTTGCCCTACTGACGGGGCTGATAGGTTCCTGTGCTCTGTATAGATTGCTCGGCCTGAATACCCGCAAGTCCAACCAATCCTTGCCCTAAAGTCAGGCGACTTTATCCAGGGCCATTACACCGCAATAGAGACTTCCAGGTCGAGTGAGCGATCGCTTCCTCTGACTCACGGCCTGGATTCCTAGTTGCTTTCTTCTGCAGTAGTCGCTCCCAAGATCAGTAGTGACTACACCTTGGTAGCCTCTTAGTTTCAGACCCTGAATTAATTTTTCAGGGTCTACAGGACTCACCCAGCGCTGCGATCTGGGTGAGTTCCAAAAACTGTTTTTTGAGAGAACTATCAAACAATTTCTTTCTGCACTGTCATTGAAATGACTGGAGTTAATTTGAATGATGGACAATGCCATTCCGTATGAAAACCCGTCGTTGTCACGACGGCAATTGCTTAACTTTTTGACTGGGGCAACGGTAGCGGCCACTGCCGGATCGGCACTGTATCCAATTGCTCAATTTTTAGTGCCGCCTCGGGAGGTCACCGAAGGAGGTGGCATCCTCGCTAAAGACAAACTGGGCAATCCCATTCCAGCTAGTCAAATACTGACTGAACCGCCTGGAACTCGTGCCCTGATTGCCGGATTAACAAGTGAACCGACTTATCTGACGATCCACATGGATGGTTCCCTATCCTCCAGGGGGATTGTCGATAACTGCACGCACCTGGGCTGCACCTTTCCCTGGAACTCGAACGATCAGCAGTTTCAATGCCCTTGTCATGGATCGCTCTACGATCCGGAGGGCAACGTCGTGCGAGGCCCAGCGCCGCTCCCCCTCAAGCTGGTGCATGTAGCAGTCAAAGATGACGCCATCTGGATTTATCCCTGGAATGAACTTGATCCACGGACGGGAGAACCACCGTGGTGGGTTTAACCGAATTATGTTCCTGGCCCTCAATTAACCTCACCAAGCGACCCAACTCCCCATGGCATCTGTATCGTCATCCCGGTCTCCTCTCGTTGACCTATCTCCAGAAGAATTTGTTCAATCGGCCCAACCATTATGTCTCATTGATGTCCGGAGCCGGTTGGAATACCATCAGTTCCACGCTCCTGACGCGATCAACCTCAGCCTGCCGCGTATTTTGATCGGTCGCATGCCCATTCTGCACAACTCCTTACCGCGGTGGCTTCGGCAACTT
The DNA here is from genome assembly GCA_937897665.1 of uncultured Halomicronema sp. Taxonomy (GTDB): domain Bacteria; phylum Cyanobacteriota; class Cyanobacteriia; order Phormidesmidales; family Phormidesmidaceae; genus Halomicronema. The sequence goes on from CALCPB010000019.1 coordinate 7,849, forward strand.
CCCCAAGAGACTGCGATCGCGGTGATTTGTCTGACGGCGCATCGCAGCCCGATCGCGGCCCAAGCCCTGCATGAAATGGGCTTTAGCCAGATTTTCAATATTTCCGGGGGCATGATGGCCTGGAAAAAAGCCGGTCTCCCGACCCAGTCAGGGCCGTCCCAAAATTCTGTTCACGAACATCACATGAGCTAGGACGCGTCATCAATTAATCCCAGAAGCCTTTGAAGCGAAGCATTACCGCGCCCGCATTCACTCAACAGGCTAGGGGCTGTCGTTCCTTTGCTGCAAGGATTTGACCGCTGAATAATGACAGACCCTAGTCTGCTCATCACTTCGAGTGACTGCAGTGGCACTGGCATGGCCGCGATCGCCGCTACCGCCCATCAGCCCTGGCGATTGCGATACTGCTCGACCAACACACATTCCCACATCATTCGAGGCAACTATCACTATGTGGAAAATATTGGGTTCTCTGCAAAAAAATCTAGTTTGGTCAATTCCTGCCTTTATGGTGGCAGGAATTTTGGTCGGTGCCCTGACCGACCCCTCGGCCCTGAAATCACTGATCATTCCCCTCACCTTCCTCATGGTGTATCCCATGATGATTAACCTGCAGATTCAGCAGGTGTTGTCTGGGGGAGATTTAAAGGTGCAGTTAATCACCCAGCTGATTAATTTTGGCGTTGTGCCATTCTTTGCCTATGGCATGGGGCGACTGTTTTTTGCCGATCGCCCCTTGGTCGCGCTGGGTTTGCTGCTGGCCTCGCTCTTACCCACCAGCGGCATGACTATTTCCTGGACGGGCTTTGCCAGAGGCAATCTCAGTGCCGCTATCAAAATGACGGTGATTGGGCTGATTCTGGGCTCCGTTGCGACCCCGTTTTATGCCAAGTGGCTCATGGGCACTGTCGTCGATATTCCATTAGCCAGCATCTTTCGACAGATTGTGATCATCGTCTTCCTACCAATGATTCTGGGGTTTGTCACCCGCATTTCCTTGATTCGAATCGTGGGGGCCGACAAGTACCACAAAAGCCTGAAGCAAAAGTTTCCGGCCTTTTCCACCATTGGCGTTTTGGGCATCGTGTTTGTGGCGATGGCGTTGAAGGCGAAAGACATCCTGGCCAGTCCCACCATCTTGCTTTTATTCTTAGTGCCGCTGGCGATCTTATATGCGGGGAATTTTCTCCTCAGTACCTTGGTCGGTAAGTTCTTTTTTGCACGGGGGGATGCGATCGCGCTGGTCTACGGCACGGTGATGCGGAATTTGTCGATTGCTTTAGCGATCGCCATGACAGCCTTTGGCAACGAGCAAGGGTCTGAAATTGCCTTGATTATTGCCATGGCCTACATCATTCAGGTGCAGGCGGCGGCCTGGTATGTCCGCTGCACTGACCGCATCTTTAGTCCGGCCTCACGCGAGATGGCATTAATCGAGGACAAGTAATGACGGAATTTAATGGGATACCGGCTCTGGCGGGCGGATTGCTGATTGGCCTTAGCGCCACGATGCTCTTGGCCTTTAACGGTCGCATTGCCGGAATTAGCGGCATTGTTAGCGGCAGTTTGGGCTGGGCGGCAGATCGGCAGTGGCGGCGGCTGTTTCTGGTAGGCATGGTGCTGGGGGGGCTCCTCTATGAATATGGTCTGGCGGCCAGCCCAACTCCGACGCCCACGGCAGGCGGTTGGCCCCTGGTACTAGGAGGCTTTTTAGTGGGTTTTGGCACCCGTCTCGGCAATGGCTGCACCAGCGGTCACGGTGTCTGCGGTTTGGGGCGACTATCGCTGCGATCGCTGGCTGCCGTAATTACCTTCTTGAGCACCGCCATGGTGACGGTGTATCTCACTCGTCACGTTTTGATGCTGGGTTAACAGGAGCTATCACTATGAACCAAAAAATTATCGCGTTGCTGTCTGGTTTACTGTTTGGGCTGGGTCTGGGACTTTCTCAGATGATCGATCGCCAGCGAGTCTTAGGGTTTTTGGATGTCGCGGGAACCTGGGATCCGACTCTGTTATTTGTGCTGGGCGGTGCCGTCGCCGTGACGGCGGTGGCCTTTCGGTTTGTGTTGCGCCGCGATCGCCCCCTTTTCGGCAGTCGTTTCTGCTTGCCCAGCCGCCGAGATATTGACGGCCCTTTACTCGCAGGCGCGGCCATCTTTGGCATCGGCTGGGGCATCTCTGGCTACTGCCCCGGCCCCGGCATGGTCGCTCTGGTGCTGGTGAGTTGGCAGCCGCTGGTATTTGTGGCGGCGCTGATTGCTGGTATGGCCGCCTATCAGGGCTATCAGTCTGCAACTCAGTCATCTAACCGGGCAACCCAGTCCAACTCTTAAGCTACCGCGACCGCAAAAGCGCGAGGGCACAGAGACGCCCCAGAAAAAAGTAAACCTGAGGACCGTTCTGAGGGACGAGTCCCTAGTCAACCATTGCCAAAGTCAAGGAGAGAAATCGTGTTATTTAGACAGTTGTTTGACGCTGAAACCAGCACCTACACCTATTTGATTGCCGATCCGCAGACCCGAGCAGCGATTCTGGTGGATTCGGTATTAGAGCAGGTGGAGCGGGATCAGCAATTGCTCCAAGAGCTCGGCCTGACGCTGCGATTTTGTTTGGAAACCCACATTCACGCCGACCACATCACCGGGACGGGGCAGCTCCGCGAACTAACCGGCTGTGAAGGTATTGTGCCGGCGAATGCCCCGGCCCAATGCGCCAACCGCACTATTCAGCATGGTGAACGGTTGCGGGTTGGGGATGTCGAGATCCAAGCCATTGAAACCAACGGTCATACCGATAGCCACATGGCCTATCTGGTCAACGGCACCCATCTATTAACCGGTGATGCCTTGTTTATTCGCGGCTGTGGGCGCACCGACTTTCAGAGTGGCGATGCGGGCACGCTCTATGACCGAGTAACGCAGCGTCTGTTGACGTTGCCAGAGACGGTGCTCGTGTATCCGGCCCACGACTACCGGGGGCACACCGTCTCCACCATTGGGGAAGAGAAGCGGGTCAATTCTCGTTTTGTGGGACGGACGCGGGACGAGTTTATTGCTTTTATGGACAGCCTCGACTTGCCTAATCCAAAAAAGATTATGGAAGCGGTGCCGGCCAATGAGCACTGTGGCAATATCGCCAGTCTAGTGAGCTAAGGCCAACATGTTGATTACTATCGTTGGCCATTTTTTGGCCGTGGGGATTGGCCTGAGCCTTGGGCTGATTGGTGGTGGCGGCTCGATCTTGGCAGTGCCGGTGTTGATCTACGTGATGGGTGTGGGATCGAAAGCGGCGATCGCCATGAGTTTGGCGATCGTTGGCACCGTCAGTCTGGTAGGCGCCATCCCCCATGGGGTACAGGGCCACGTCAATCTCAAAACAGCCCTCGTCTTTACCCCCGCCGCCATGGTTGGGGCCTACCTCGGAGCCCGTCTTACGGCCCTGCCTTTCATCACTGATACGATGCAGCTCGTGGCATTTGGCGTGATCATGGTACTGGCCAGTCTGCTGATGATTCGCCAAAGTGGTCAACCCGCTCACCGTGACTCCGTCCCCCAATCGCGGCCGCGATCGCCCCGACTATCATTTTGCCTCACGAAAATGCTGCATCAGTATCCCTGGCTGGCCATCCCCGCAGAAGGGTTAGCGGTGGGCACCCTGACCGGATTTGTCGGGGTCGGCGGCGGCTTCCTGATCATTCCGGCTCTGGTGCTGCTAGGGGGCCTGCCGATGAAAGAGGCGATCGGCACCTCTCTTCTGATCATTGCGGCTAAATCAACAATGGGCTTTGTGGGCTATCTCGATCAGGTGGCGGTTGATTGGGCGCTGGTGAGTTCTTTCACCATAGCGGCAAGTGCAGGAACCTTAGTGGGTTCCTATCTGACCCAATTCATCCATGCCAAACGGCTGCAACAAGGATTCGGGTACTTTGTTTTGGCCGTGTGTGGCTTTGTGCTGATGCAACGATAGGTATTTTTTGATGTGTTATTGCTGGCAGGGGCGTTTGCTCCCAGCATACGTTCTGCCATAAAGGGACAGAAGCTCGGAGAGGCTCTACTAACGGCAAGCGGGTGATATCGCGCTGCAGCGGGCTTGCGATCGCTCAGGGGGGAGGGGCTTCCGTAATACCCGTTCTCAGTGCTCGGACTCCTGATGCAATCCTGGAAACGCAGGGGGGCGAGGGGCAGGGGAGCCAGATCTGTAGCCTGATTTTAGAGAATCGGTATAGTCACCACAATTGACGCATCTGGGCGACCAAGTGGGATAAGGCCGGAGTATGCCTAAGACAATCCCAGACTTGGGCGGTTGGACTTCAATGGCGGCGTTGCAGCGGTATTGGGGGCTGTCGGAGGAGAAGAAGGCAGAGGCGATCGCGGGCTCGTCAAATTTCCGAGACCGCGATCTGGTGAGAGTCAGGGCAGAGTTTACGCGAAGGTGAGCTCGGCAATCGCACCGCTACCATTTAGCGTGACGACTAGTTGACTGACGCCATCAACATTGATGTCAGTGGTGCCTAGTTCACCGTCAGCGGTCTCGACGATGGCAGTACTGCCCAAAGGTACACCATTCAGGTCAATGGCTTCGATGGTGCCACCTTCCTCACTGTCGAGAACATCGAGGCTCGCGATGTTCATGGCCTCATCAAAGGTGAATACGAACGTGCCCCCTGACGCATTGTCATCAGGATTAGTGCTGTCGCCGTCTTCAGACAAGATCAATACATTCCCCAGGGCATCACTCGCCAGATCGGTATCGCCCCCAGTAGGATTCGCAGTATCGAAAATCATCGCCTCCAGGCCATGGGTGGTCACGGTCAGACCTGTAAGCTGATCGGTCACCACCGTTCCAGCGGTGAGTTCCGAACCTTCAAAATCAATGTTTTTTGAGGGTCGCGATGACGCATCGGTGACTTCCCCGACGGCATTGGTCTCTAGGGTGATTTCATCGCCATAAACCCGACGTTCCGTATCGATCAACTCATAGTTCGCATCCAGAACAGGGAAACTGTAAACCGGCGTAAATGTGATCTGGGCGCCCCCATCCGGACCATCAAGCCGTTCGAGATTGACCTCCAGGTGACCGTAGTGTTTACCGCCTTCGATGATTTGCGGTACACCATCCACCTCCGCCCACAACTCCGGTTCGTCTTGATCCGCAGTCCACTGGCTAAAGGGGTTGTAGTTTAAGAGCTCTCCCGCTGCATCGGTGCGTTGCCCGCGCATGCCATCGCCCGCCACGCCCACGTCATAGTAGTAGACGCCGATGCCGTCGTTATTCTCATCGACAAAGCTACGCTCAAACATCTCGCTGTGCCCAGAGAAGACGGCGGCGACCCCATACTCCTCAAACAGCGGATGGTACTGGCGCATCGGCGTTCCCCCTTGCCCTGAGGAATCCTCATGGTTCATAGGCAGGCCATGGGTGCCGCTAGAGTAAGGCGCGTGGTGCCACTGAGCAAAGATGATTTGTCCAGACTCTCGGGCCTCTTCAAGCTGCTCGATCACCCAATTCCATTGCGGGCTACCGGGGTTAAAGTCGGCTAAATCAGTGCCTCCCGCCGCTTCATACTCTTCGCGAGTGAAATTTTGTTGAGTGTCCGTTCCCGGCTCGGTAAATTCCTGACCGCTCACTTGGGGCGGCTGCCCTTCGCCGCCGTAATTGTCGCGGCTGTCATCAGGTTCGCCGTTGGAACTATCCAGCGTCAAAATGGTAATGGGGCCATAATCAATGCGGTAATAGTTATCTTGATGTTCTGGCGTCCCGTTTTCAGGCGCATCAAAGTAGACGTCGAACTTTTCACGACCAAACAAAGGCCCAAACCGCCCATCGTCATCAAAGCCGTAGCCGCCATTCAGGGCACCAAAGTTTTCCCAGTTGCCCAAAGCCGGTAGTAGAGCGTATTCCGATAGGCCACTGTCGAATTCCCCGGCGTTGTGGCGGAAGAACTCATCCCAACCGGGCTGATAGCCTCCCCCTTGCATCAAATCTCCCGGCATCACCAGAAAGTCAGGGTTGCGGCTGTTGATAATCTCCAGATTTTCGCGATACCCCACCGTTTCAGTCAGGGGATAGTTGAGGCGATCGCCGGCAACACCCAGGTTCTCAGCCC
>CALCPB010000020.1 GCA_937897665.1 uncultured Halomicronema sp.
AGGACTTTAGAGATTAGACCGAGGCCGTGGGTTCAACCATGCGCGGATTCCAGCGAGATCGCGACTCCTCAATATGCATGTTTTTCTCATCCTTTTTCAGATGCCGAGGGCTACTTTCAAACGAAAGAGAGGAGGGTAGTGGATCGGTACCGTATTCTGCCTCGATGAAAGCAGATACGACTTCGTAACTAGGAGAAAACGGCTCGTCGCCTAGCTCAGACAACGCCGGGCTGGATTTCAGCGTGGCCGAAAATAACCCTGTACCATCATCAAAGAACCGCTCTGTGGTCGCTCCGTAATCCGCATAGGGATGGAACGCTAGATCCGCCGGGGCAATGGCCGCCACCCAGGAAGAGTAGATCCAATATTCGCCATAGGTGCCGAACTCATTAGCCGATCGCATCATCAGCTTCAGCCAGTGCTCAGTAGACCCGTAGTAAGCCTGCACTCGCTCGGCCATCGCCCGCAGATGCGACTGTTTGAACCACATGTGGTGGGGAATAAAGGTCCCCGCCCCGTCTGTGATGGGTTCCACCTTCAACACCGAGCGAATCCAATTGGCCCAGGTATCGACGATTTTGGCGTTGCCAGTCTCGTTGCTCTGCAAGAGGGCAAAGGGGTGCTGAACAGTACCCTCAACCGCTTGAAAAATGGGCCAAGTTGCCACAGGCAGCAGGTCACTGTCCCACACCAAGTACCACTCGCTGAGCTCGGGAATGCCTTCGTAGGCTCCCAATTTCAACAACTGTTGGTAAAACCAGCCGGGGGTATACAGCGATTCCCCCAGATCCAACTCGGCACAAATCGTGTCTTTAGAGAGGCCGACCCGATTAAAGAACGGCTCCTCTTCATGCACCACGATGGGGGCGGTTTGCCAACGTTTGGCCTGCTCGCGGAGCGGCTCAGCCTCAGTCGTTGGCGTAATGATATGGATAGTGCGGGGCTGATAATGCTGAGTCAGCCCCTCCATGACTGCCTGTGTATTCCACCTCACTTTAAAGAGGGGAATCACAAAATCGAACGTTTCAGTTGGCATAGATTATGCGATCGCCTCCGGCATCGACGACAACGCCTCGGCTTCTGCAGGCGTGTGATGTGCAATGGTGGATGGATCCTCTAAGCCCACTTCACTACAAAGGGAATCGATGCCGCCCCCGGCCCGCGGATACTCAGCACAGATTGCCTGATATTCCGAAACGGCGATAATCAGCTCGTCCTGGGTCATCTCATTCAGGTAACCACACTGACCAATAGCCCCTTTCGGCAGAGGAGCCACTAGGTTGTTACCGCGCTTTTGCACGATTTTTTCTTGAGCGGCCCACATGAGGTCGCGCTCCAGCAGAATGTCGCTCCACAAACTGAGACCAAAGGAGCTGATCAAGTTCATAATGCGCTCAAAATCAGCTTTGCTGATCCACTCATGGCGGTAGCTGACATAAGCGCCAAAACCCATGCCAATCGAGACGGCATGGCCGTGGAGCAACCCGGATGCAATTTCAAATCCAGGGGACCAGGTATGGCCGTAGGCATGGGGACGACACTGGTGAGTTTCGTACAGGTTGTCGTACTCCGCCTCAACATAGCTACGCATCGCCGCACCCAAGATTTTTTGAGACAGGTCGCAGATGGGCGCATCGGTTGGGCAATCTAAAGAGCCAAAGCGAGTGGTGACGAGTTC
>CALCPB010000021.1 GCA_937897665.1 uncultured Halomicronema sp.
ACGCGACCAGCATGGAACCAATGCCGGTATCGCTGAAAATTTCGAGCAGTAAGGCATGGTTGATGCGACCGTCGAGAATGTGGGTTGCGCCGACACCTTGGGCCAGCGATCGCACACAGCACTTGACCTTAGGAATCATGCCCCCCGCCACCACCCCTTCCTCAATTAGCTGTCGGGCCATGTTGATATCGAGTTTGGGAATCAGCGTGTTGGGGTCGTGGTGATCGCGCAGAATGCCACGGGTATCGGTCAGGAGGATCAGCTTTTCAGCATTGAGGGCAGCTGCGAGTTCCCCCGCCACGGTGTCAGCATTGATGTTGTAGGCTTGCCCTGTCTCATCCGATGCGACGCTGGAAATCACTGGAATGTAGCCGTCTTCGACCAGCGCTTTCACTAGGCCCGGTTCAATATTAGTGACATCGCCCACAAAGCCCACGTCAGCATCGCCTTGAGAGCGCGCTGTGATTAAGTTGCCATCTTTGCCGCAGAGCCCCACCGCTGCGCCCCCGGCCTGGTTGATCATGGATACAAGTTCTTTGTTCACACGTCCAACCAGCACCATTTCCACCACATCCATCGTGGCGGCATCTGTCACCCGCAACCCATCTTTGAACTGGGGCTCAATATTCAACTTCGTGAGCCAGGTATTGATTTCTGGGCCGCCCCCATGCACCACAACGGGCCGCATGCCCACACAGGCCATAAAAACGATATCGCGGACGACCCCGGCCTTAAGCAAATTATCTTTCATGGCGGCACCACCATATTTCACCACTACCGTGCGCCCTCTAAACTGCTGAATCCAGGGCAGAGCCTCACTGAGAATCCGCACGCGATCCACATCGGTTTCGAGAATTCCATCAGGGGTGTCGGGGCGGTTGGTCATGATCCCAGGCAGCAACAGCTTTCGTAGTGTATCAACCGTCTCGTGTGGATCAACTGTCTATCGGCGCGGAAACTGAAGGCGGCGGTAAAATGCGGTCTCTGAGAAGCTCAACCAAGCGATCGCAGGCCGCTGAGGCAGACTCGCCACTGTGGATGGAAAGCTGAATATCGGCTTCGGCATAGCGCGATCGCCGCTCTGCCAGCAGATCAGCCAAATACTGCTGCCAGTCGGGCCGCTGCAACAGGGGTCGCCGCTGATCGCGTTGCAAGCGTCGCTGCAGTTCTTCTAGCGGCGTATCGACCCAGACCACGACGCCTTGACGCAGGTGCCACCAGTTTTGTTGACGCAATACAATCCCCCCACCAGTTGAGACCACCAACCGGGTGTAGGGTGAGAGCTGCTCCAGTACCTTGCTCTCCGTATCACGAAACGAGGCTTCACCCGCCGTCGCAAAGATATCAGCGATGGTTTGGCCAGCGGCTTGCTCAACGACAGCATCGGTGTCAAAAAAGCGATAGCCTAGGCGCTCCGCCATGAGTCGACCCAAGGTCGATTTACCCGCGCCCATCATGCCAATGAGATAGAGGTTGGCACCTCTCAACAGATCTAGGGTCGATGCGTCTGACATGGTGCAGAGAAACGGTTGAGGAATGGCCTTACCGTATCAGAAATTAAACCCCACCCAGAGGCAGCACTCCGGTTTTGAGTCTGGCCTGCATTAGGTCGGGCGATCGCCTTCCGCCTCAGGCTCATCGAGGGGCTGATAGGGCGGAATAATCACGCGGTAATCGGCATCATAAACGTTTGCCTCATCCTCTGAGTTAGCCGCCGGAGGTGACGGATTCGCAGACTCATTTTGCCAGTCTTGCCCATCGGCATCATCAGGCGGCGCATAGATAGCATCACGCCGGGCCTGGCGAGCCTCACCCTCATAACGCTGGGCATAAGCGGTGTCGGCCAGGGGATTGTCCTCCGCATCCCAGTCCTCCCAACCGTCGGCAATGTCGTCCAGCACATCTTCGACCTGGCTGCCGCCAGGGGCGACGTAAACCGTATCTTGGGCCGAATCATCCCAGCCTTTTTCCAAATCTTGAATGGTCGTTGTCGCTTTTTGGCGATCCTGGCGCTGGCGTTTGGAGAGGGGTTCTTCGGCGGGATTACCGTTCGCCTGTGACCAATCGTCCCATTGACTGGGGGGCGATCGCCGCTCCCAGGTCTGCCAATCTTCAGCGGCAGCGGTGGTGCCCACCGGGGCGGTTGGTCGTGATGTCCGGCCTGAGGTAGGCGTCTGAGACGCGCGGGGTGGGGGAGTCGATGGCTCGGGAGCCGCCCAGCGACGGGGAGGGCGCTCCCGAGCCATCCGATCCACCGGTTCTGGATTTCTGTCCCGATTGGGAGGAGTCGCATCAGGACGCACCGTCCAGCGGCGACGGTTGCCACGGTTCACTGGGGGGCCACCCCCGGTCGATACGGCCATGAGGGCGAGCGCTGTTAGCGCCCCGAGGGCGATCGCGCCACTCAGCCAAACCCCTAACGACAGCGTGATGCTTTCGACTCCAAGAAAGACGAGGGCGAGCGACGGGGAAGCATTTTGCAGCGCCAAAATGACGAGGCCACAAATGATGAGAACCGCTATCACGAGACGAGGCGTTTGCTTTCCCACGGGAGCGTCCTTGTGTCAGAGCATGACCCTATCGTAAAACTTGCCGGGTCGAGCAGCACGTTCCCCCAGGGGCATGATCTGAACCAGAGCGGCTAGAGCAGAGCCCCACAGTCGCTCAAGACTGCATCCGCTGAGCCAGTGGCACAAGTCAATAACCGTTAGCCTTGCCTCAACAGCTGGCATCGGTTTCACAGCTGTCTCTTGAACTGCCTCAACTGATAAGAGGCAGGGGCGCGTCTAAAACCCAGCATTCGTCTTCCACCAAAATAGGGTAATCTCCTCAAAGACAATGGTATGCATCCCAAGTTGTACATGAGTGCATCTGACACTGTTGCCCGCTCGTAGAGGGCGTTGCTTAGTTCAAGGGATGAATGAAGCAGCAAATCGCGAGCTCTTGCCGCCCCTCCTTAACCGCTAATTCTGAGGGGCGACAAGAATCGGGTGCCCTCAGACTTGGGGAGCGCCGGCGGGCACAATCAAATGGCTAAGTAGACAGTCCTAATTGTCGTAGGCGGTGTCATCGCCTAGCGTGACGCACTCAAGCCAACCCTGGCGGTGCGTTGAGCGCATAGCCCGCCGGGCATCGCTGCGCCAATGCCACGACAAACCCTACAGCCATACTTATTGATGGCTACCGACCTTATTGAGCCACACCCAAAATCGCCATAGTGCCAAGTTGGCGAAATCACCCAAATCTTTCTGCCGTATCAATCGCCCAAAAGAGACGCTTAAACAGACGGTTTCGCTTCTAGCCAAAATTTGGGTTTAGATTTTCAATCTAAGGAAACCTCATAAAATGCCGATCATGAAGGCGGTTCGCAGTGCTTTTTTAGACTTTTTAGATGACCCTTTTTTTGTGCCCGAAGCGGAGAGTGTACGCTATTTTTCCGATGGTCTGCTTGTCCTAAACGCTGAAGGCAAGGTTCACGATTTTGGCGCTTATGCTGATCTGCAAGACCAGTATGCCAACGTGCCCACAACGGTTTACCGCGATCGCCTAATTCTGCCAGGGTTCATCGACACCCACATCCATTTTCCTCAAACGGCAATGATGGCGGCCTATGGCGAACAGCTGTTGGAATGGCTGAACAAATACACGTTTCCGACAGAGCGCAAGTTTCAAGACAAAGATTATGCCCGTGAAGTGGCCGACCTGTTTTTAGATGAACTATTGCGGAACGGTACGACGACAGCCCTGGTTTTTGCCGCCGTCTTTCCTCAATCTGCCGATGCGTTTTTTGTAGCGGCTCACGCGCGCATCCTCAGATTGATGTCGGTCTATGTCATGATGGATCGCAACGCCCCCGACGAGTTGTGCGATACAGCCGCTTCTTCCTACCAAGAAACTAAAGCGCTGATTGAAAAATGGCATCAAAAGGGTCGCCTGCTCTACGCGGTAACGCCCCGCTTTGCGGTCACCTCAACACCAGAGCAGCTGCAGCTAGCGGGAAAACTGTTAGCAGAATATCCCGATGTTTACCTGCACACGCACCTATCAGAAAACGTGGATGAGGTTGCCCTGGTCAAAGAACTGTTTCCCGATCGCCAGGGCTATCTAGACACCTACGATCAGGCTGGATTGGTGCAAGCTAAATCGGTGTTTGCCCACGGTGTACAGCTTACGGCAGCCGAATTTGCCCGGTTGTCAGAGTCCGAGGCCGCGATCGCCTTTTGCCCCACCTCAAACCTCTTCCTCGGCAGTGGCCTGTTCAAAATTGAGCAGGCAAAGTCGCCCGATTATCCGGTCAAAGTCGGCTTGGGAACAGATGTAGGGGCCGGCACCAGCTTTTCAATGCTGCAAACCACCAACGAAGCCTACAAAGTCGCCCAGTTGCGCCACCAAAAATTATCCCCGTTCAAGGCGCTATTTTTGGCGACCTTGGGTGGGGCTAGAGCCTTGGCGCTAGGGGATATTCTGGGCAGTTTTGAGCCGGGCAAAGAAGCCGACTTTGTAGTGCTAGATCCGCAAGCGACACCGTTAATGGCCTTACGGAATCCGCAGCCCACGGCCTCAACCCTGGAAGCGCTGACGGAACTAGCCTTCTCCCTGGTCATCATGGGTGATGATCGCACCGTTGCGGCAACTTACGTGATGGGAGAGTTGGCATGGGCCAAGGAGTGAAGGCGTCAAGAGATCGGGAGTGAATAAGCATTCTAGGGAGCGGACGGCTGGCATGCCGTTACCTCAGCGATCGGGTTCACAGGCGAATGGTAGGAGCAGCGGCCACGAAATTGTAAATTAGAGAAGACCTGCACCTTGGTAATACCGTGAAAGCGATCACTCTGCTGGGTTCTACTGGCTCCATTGGTACGCAAACTCTGGACATTCTGAAATCGCATCCCGAAGATTTTCGCCTAGTGGGGATCGCCGCGGGTAACAACGTCGAGTTGTTGGCGCAGCAGGTTCGACAGTTCCAGCCGGAGATCGTCGCTATCTGCAACGAGAGTAAGCTCGCAGAGTTGAAAGCGGCGATCGCTGATGTAGCGCCTCAGCCCCAAATTCTCGCCGGTAACGAAGGCGTAGTCGAAGTGGCTCGGTACGGGGATGCCGAAGCAGTTATTACAGGTATTGTCGGCTGCGCAGGTCTGTTGCCGACCCTGGCGGCCATTGAAGCGGGCAAAGATATTGCCCTGGCCAATAAAGAAACTCTAATTGCGGGCGGGCCGGTAGTCTAGCCCTTGGTCGAAAAGCACGGTGTCAAGCTACTCCCAGCAGACTCAGAACATTCGGCAATTTTCCAATGTCTACAGGGAGTGCCGGATCGTGGGCTGCGACGCATCATTTTGACAGCTTCGGGGGGCGCTTTTCGCGATTGGCCTACCGAAAAGTTGCCCCAGGTGACCGTCGCCGATGCGCTGAAGCATCCCAACTGGAGTATGGGCCCAAAAATCACGGTAGACTCGGCCACGCTGATGAACAAAGGGCTAGAAGTGATTGAAGCCCACTATTTGTTTGGCATGGGTTACGACGATATTGACATTGTCATCCATCCCCAAAGCATCATTCACTCTCTGATTGAGCTACAAGATACGTCGGTGCTGGCCCAGCTGGGATGGCCCGACATGCGGTTACCGCTCTTGTATGCAATCTCCTGGCCGGAGCGTATTTATACCAATTGGGAGCCTTTGGATCTAGTCAAGGCTGGCGACCTGACCTTCCGAGCACCTGATCACGCCAAATATCCCTGCATGGAAATTGCTTACGCTGCCGGTCGAGCCGGTGGCACCATGACCGCCGTTTTGAACGCCGCTAACGAACAGGCCGTTGCCCTGTTTTTAGATGAGAAAATCAGCTACTTAGACATTCCCCAAGTGATTGAGCAGGTCTGCGATCGCCACCGCAGTGACCTCAAAGCCAACCCGGTGCTGGAAGACATTTTGACCGTGGATCAGTGGGCCAGGGCTCAGGTGTTAGACGTGAGCGCCACGTTGGGTAAATCAGTCGCGGTTTCGCTGAGGTAGTGCATCTATGGAAATTGCGATTGTTAATGTCGCCATTGTCGTTGCTTTTTTGGTATTCACCTGGCTGATCAATGTGATGCTGGCCACCTTTAGATCGGCACTTCTAGTAGCGCTGATTTTGCTGGCGCTGCAGCTGATTTTCGGCATTGGGCCGCAGGCCCTGTGGGAAAACTTACAAAACTGGTTGTCTGGCTCTGGGCAATGAACTCAAAAGAATGGTCAGAGGTGGCGCTTCTGCAAAGTCTTCCTGTCGGGTGGGCAACTGTAAAGCCGTTGAAACCAGCGATCGTCGCTTCCAGAACTGACCTAGAATCGGCGATCGCCCTATCGATGACTACATGACTTTATGTATCTGGCCGTCTTTGCCTCCTAATTTTTGCTGCAATTGCTTCATTCCTTGATTCATTAGGCCCAGCATCATCCCGGGAAAGGCGTATTTGAGAAACAATCCAACCGTGTTGTAATACTGTCGCCATACGAATTTACTTCGGTTGGGGCCAAGCGACTCAACCATCATGACGGCACAATGATCCTTAATGGGCATCGTCCAACTTTTTACGGTGTAATACCGATTCTCTAAAATCTAGCTACACACCCTTTTCCCTGCGACCCCTTGCCCCCATAGCCCTCCACTACAATCTGTAGCTCTATTCTGGAGAACTGGTATAAGCATAGACAGAGGGCGGCTGCCAGTACAAAATCGCTGCATGGGTGAC
>CALCPB010000022.1 GCA_937897665.1 uncultured Halomicronema sp.
TGGTCCAGGCGCGGATGAGCTGGAGGGCGGCCCAATAGGCACGGCCCTCCGCGCTGTCCGCCGGGATCCACGCGTTTTGCTTGGGCACCGCTGGCGCCCGCTCGGCGCGCACGCGCTCCGCCACCGCCTCTCTCTGCTCCTCTGCCGCGCGCGCGCGCGCGGGTGTACTTGTCTGTGCTTGTCGGCGACACCTTAGTGACAGGGACGGCGAGTACAAGGCGGCGCTACCGCTGCGGCGCAAGCTGGAAGCGAGTCCCGCATGGACGCTCCGCTGCACGGGTGCGACCCTGGCGCTGCTGCTTGCTGCCGTTGATCCGGGCGTCGGCGGGGTCGTCATCGCTGGGCGGCGCGGCACGGCAAAATCAGTCATGGCCAGGGCAATTCACCAGTTACTGCCGCCGATCGAGGTTATGACCGGCTCCTGCTGCAATGCTGACCCGACCAATCCCCAGCTTTGGGATGATGAGACCCTGGCGCGCTTTGGGCCAGAGCCGCCGGATTTGACGGGGCTGCCGACTCAGGTCAAGCCCGCGCCGTTTGTCCAAATTCCGCTGGGGGTGACTGAAGATCGGCTGATCGGTGCCGTCGATGTGGCCAAATCGGTGCAAGCGGGTGCGACGGTGTTTCAACCGGGGTTACTGGCCGAGGCAAACCGAGGCGTTCTTTACATTGACGAGATCAATCTGCTGGAAGATCAAACCAGCAATCTGTTGCTGGCAGCCCTCACTGAGCAGCGCAATCAAATTGAGCGCGAAGGGATCAGTTTTCAGCATCCCTGTGCGCCGCTACTAATCGCGACCTACAACCCCGACGAAGGTCCTCTACGCGATCATTTGCTCGATCGCATTGCGATTGCCCTGTCTGCCGACCAAGCCCTCACCTTAGAAAGTCGCGTGGCAGTCGTTGAGCAAGCCACGCGATTTGCGAACGAGCCGCAGGCATTTTTGGCTGACTATGCCGATGAGCTGGATGATCTCAAGACGCAAATTATTCTGGCGCGAGAATGGCTCAAGGACGTCACCATCGCCCGTGAGCAGGTGCAGTACCTGGTCACGGAAGCGCTGCGAGGCGGGGTGCAGGGGCATCGCGCCGAGTTGTTTGCGGTGCGCGTGGCCAAGGCCCATGCCGCCCTGGATGGCCGGGCGACCGTGAGTGCTGATGATTTGCGGGTAGCCGTAGAGCTAGTGATTTTGCCTCGCTCGGTGCCCCTGCCGCCGCCTGACGATGAACAGGCCCCGCCGCCGCCACCCCCGCCGCAAAATCAAGATCCCGACGAGCCCACCGACGAGTCCGAAGATGACCAAGATGAGGACTCGGAAGACGAAAATGACGACGATCAGCCCGATGAGCCGCCCCCCAGTGTGCCTGAGGAGTTTGTCTTTGATCCAGAAGGAATTGTGCTCGATCCGTCCTTGCTGCTGTTTGCTCAATCGCTGACTCAGCAGGGTAAATCGGGCAGCCAGAGCACGGTAATTTCGGAAGATCGGGGCCGTTATATCAAACCGATGCTGCCCCAAGGGCCGGTACGCCGGATTGCGGTGGATGCGACGCTGCGAGCCTCGGCACCTTATCAAAAAGCGCGGCGTGCGCGGCAGCCCCACCGCAAAGTCATTGTGGAGCAAAGCGATATCAGGGCCAAAAAGCTGGCGCGCAAAGCGGGGTCTCTCATCGTATTTGTGGTCGATGCTTCGGGGTCGATGGCCCTGAATCGAATGCAGTCGGCGAAAGGGGCGGTGATGCAGCTGTTGAATGATGCTTACCAAAATCGCGATGAGGTGGCGCTGATTCCTTTTCGGGGGGAGCAGGCGGAGGTGCTGCTGCCGCCGACGCGCTCGATTTCGATGGCGCGGCGGCGCTTAGAGCGCATGCCCTGTGGCGGCGGCTCGCCCCTAGCGCATGGCCTGACGCAGGCGGTGCGGGTTGGCACCAATGCCCAACAGTCGGGCGACATTGGCAATGTGGTGATCGTGGCGATTACTGACGGACGCGGCAACATTCCCCTGGCGCGATCACTGGGTGAACCCCTTGAGGGCGAAGAGAAACCGGACATTAAGCAAGAATTGCTAGACATTGCCAGCCGTATTCGTGCTACCGGTTTTCAACTGCTGGTAATTGATACAGAGCGTAAATTTGTGTCGACCGGTTTTGGCAAAGAACTCGCCAAGACTGCTGGGGGGAAATACTATCAGTTACCAAAGGCAACCGACCAGGCGATCGCTTCGATGGCCCGGAATGCCATTGCTGATCTTAAATCCTAGAGTTTCATGATCTCTAACGTGCGTCGAGTGTTGACGGCGGCGGCGCTTCCATTGGCCTACCACGATGGAGAGCGGAACTTTCGGAGGTGCAGCTGACTGGGGTGTCGCGGGGCTAAACCTCACCCAGGTTGATTTCACCGATGCGCATTTGCAGAACGTGACGTTTGAGGATGTCACGCTGCATCAGATCAGCTTCGAACGCGCCGTTTTTGAGAGCGTTACTTTTCGGCGGGTCACGCTGATGGCGGGCAATTTGAGTCGTCAGCCATTCGCGCCGCTAACTTTGACGAACTGACTCTCAAAAGGAATGAGTTGCAGTGGCAGCATGTCACTCTCGACGAGACGAGTTTTGTCACGACTTGGCATGTTCTGCAGAAAGAATAAACACGACTTGGTAAGTTACGAGCAGAGAAAATCTTGTAAGCCCCTCAACTACTGGATTTTCAAGGGCGAGACGCGGATCTAAGCAAAGCCGATTTGCGTAATGCCAATTGAGAACAGACTGCGTTCAGCTGTGCCATCATGTTTGGTGCTCTCCTGCAGACGGCCGCTCTAACCGCTGCTGCTCTCACGTGCGCCACCTGCACG
>CALCPB010000023.1 GCA_937897665.1 uncultured Halomicronema sp.
GACGCAACAGACTGGCGCGTTAACGGTTTCAGCGATCGCTGGCAACAGGGAACAGCCATGCTCTCAGCGGCAGCGGGTTCAGCGTTGGTCACGATGAAGTGGTCAATGATGCCCCCCATCCGGGTTGGCGATGACCAGGCGAGGTGGCATTTCCTAAGAGAGGACGCTCATCCTAGGCCAACATGCGCAAAAGCCCTTGCTGCCCCAGCAAGACTTCTCGCAGGAGGGTTGTGATGCCTACCCAAATGATGGGTGAGATATCGACCCCCCCAAAGGGCGGCACGACCTTACGCACGGGAATGAGTAAAAACTCGGTAGGCACCATCACCAAATTGAAGGGAAAGCGATCGCCCTGGGCCTCAGGATACCAAGTCAGCACGATGCGCACGATAAACAACAGGGTGTAAAGCCCCAAGAGTGGACTCAAAATCCAATTAGCAAAATGGTCGAGGGTTAGAAGATCAGTCATCACAACATCATCGCAAACGGACAAGATTAAGCAGCCAGGCGGCAGGCAAACAATACTAGCCGCCAAGACGACGGACTTGTTTGCTATTCAAGGTCATCATAGCAATGGCTCATGACGCGAGCACGCCCCCCCCAATGATGAAAATCGTCGGAGGTCAGCTGGGCCACGATGTCCTGCCGCCAATTTATTTTCCAGATCAGGGCTCATCGGGAGGGCGTCCTGGTAGTGGCAGCGGCTGACCATGAATGAGCCAGAGCGGCGCTGCAATCATGGCCCTAGGGCAGACAATGATCGGTCAGGGGGGGCCAGAGCCAAATCCCGGCGCGCAGGGCGGCTGTTTCGAGCCCTAGGGATAAAAGCTTTGTTGCGGTAAACCCGCCTGCTCATCTAGGTCATACATCAGATTGAAGCACTGCACGGCTTGGGCGGCCTGCCCTTTCATCAAATTATCGATGGCCGACATCACGATTACCCGACCGGTGCGGGCATCGACCTCAATGCCGATGTAGCAGCGGTTGGTGCCCCAGGCCCATTTGGTTTGAGGATAGGTGCCCGTAGGCAACACCGAGACCCACGGTGAGCGCCGATAAAAC
Source organism: uncultured Halomicronema sp. (assembly GCA_937897665.1). Classification (GTDB taxonomy): domain Bacteria; phylum Cyanobacteriota; class Cyanobacteriia; order Phormidesmidales; family Phormidesmidaceae; genus Halomicronema. The sequence continues at coordinate 1,063 of CALCPB010000023.1, forward strand.
GCTGAATAGATCGTATGTAGATCTTCGCGCACGAGGCCCGGATCGCGCAGATTGGCATAAACCGTCGATAAAATGCCCCGTACCATCGGCACCAAATGAGGAGTAAATTGCACCATAACCTCTCGGCCAGCTAGGCGCGAGCAGATTTGCTCAATCTCTGGTGTGTGGCGGTGTTTGCCCACGCCGTAGGCCGCTAGAGAGTTATCGGCCTCAGCTAACAGCAGGTGTTCTTTAGCTTGACGGCCGCCGCCAGAAGTCCCAGATTTGGCGTCAATAATCAGGCTGTCTGGCTGCGCCAAGCACTGTTTGAGTATCGGCGCGGTCGCCAGCCAACTCGCGGTGGGATAGCATCCCGGACAGCCGATCAGATTCGCCCCAGGCAGGCGATCGCGAAATAGCTCAGGCAATCCATAAACCGCTTGCTGGTTGACCGCGCCATCGGTGCGATCGCTGCCATACCAAGTTTGATAGGTCTGCAGATCGGCAAATCGATAATCGGCAGAGAGATCTAAAACTTTGCAGCCTCGGGCCAGCAGTTCGGGCGTTAGGGTGCAGGCAATGCCATTGGGCAACGAGAGAAACACCACATCACATCGATTGGCTAACGCAGTGACCTCAACGGGCTCAACCGTCAGCGGCAGTGACAGATGGGGATAAATTTCACTGTAGGGTTTGCCGGCGCTGCGACTCCCTCCTAAATAAGTGATTTCTGCTTGGGGATGCTCGCTGAGCAGCCTCACTAACTGAACGCCTCCGTAGCCCGAAGCGCCCACAACACCGACCCGAATTTGTTCAGACTCGCCCATGGTTTCATCTCTAGCCGACAGTCAGAGTAATTTTGCTTGAGGAACAGTGATCTGGTTTAGGAACAAAGATAACGGTAAAGAACCTTGCCGCAATCCAATTTATTTGTGACAGAACTTTATCCTAAATCTGGCTGTTGCTGAGACTGCTGTCAGCCAATCATCGCAACTGAACTGGCTCAAGCGCGATCGCCATCATCTGACTCTGGCCGATGACTAAGGGCTGGCACGCCTGAGGTGCGTCCGGGTTGCTCACGGGCTCACACCTCAGAGCCGCATGCAGCAATCATCACCAGCACATCGTCCGGTTCGCCTAGGCAGCCTCGATCAAAGTCAACTCAAAGGTCAGGTCTTCGCCCGCCAGAGGATGATTGCCATCAATGATCACCCCCTCCTCTTTGACGTCTGACACCCGCACTGGCAGCGCTCCCTCAGGGGTCTGTAACTGCAGCGTTTGGCCCACCTCAGGATTGAGATCTTTAGGAAACTGTTCGTGCGGAATCAGTGCGACCATATCTTGACGCACGGCACCGTAGGCTTCTTGACTGGGAATTTTGATGGTTTGGGTCGTGCCCACATCCATTTGCTGAATCGCGGCATCAAAGCCGGGGATTACCTGGCCCGAGCCGACTTGAAATTCGAGCGGATCACGCCCTTGCGAAGAATCAAATACTGAACCATCGTTTAACGTGCCGGTGTAATGAACCTTGACGGTTTTGCCGGTTTCTATCATCGAGCTATCTCTGGTATTGCATTAGTGGCCAGCCTAGCTCAGATTCATTCAACTCGAACAGGAAGCTGCCTCAAAATTGTCAGTATCCTGTCTGCATGAAAGTCGGCGTTGATCGGGTTACCTAGACGGCCTCGGTAGGAAACCCAGAGGCACTAGCAACCGCTGGCTGATGTTCGGTGTGTAGGTTGGCAATCACGGATGTCGTGGCCATGCCCGTATGCACAATGCTCAAAGTACGGAAGGGATTGATAATCGGATCGATCGCCACAAAGAGTACCAGCACTGCGTCCAGCGGCAACTTAAGGGGGGCGAGCACCAACCCCAGCATCGTTAAGGTCAAAATACCGGTCACCCCTGACGTGGCCATCCCCGCCAACACGGAGCCCACCAAAATTACCCAGAGTGTGCCAAAGTCGAGCGGTTTTTGGTAAAGCTGCATGACAAACATTGTGGCCGCTGCGAAATAAATGATGGAACCAAAGCGACACACGGTGATAGAAAGTGGCGTCACTAAATCGGTCGTTTGACGATCAAAGTTCAGATCTTCGTGCAGGCTGGCGATCGCCGCCGGCAGACAGGCTAAGCTGCTGGTCGTGGCTAGCGCCAAGATGGTGGGATCTTTTAGTGCTCTCAAGACTGTCCAGAGCGATTGTTTAGACCGCCAACAAATAACGCCCGTACCCACAATGTAGACAGCCGCGAAAAGCGCCATCGCCACGACCACAAAGTTGACCATCGAAAACAGCACATCCAGCCCGATTTTCGACAGCTGGGTAGCCAGGAGACTGCACAACCCAATCGGGAGGAGATAGGTCAGCCAGTGAATGACCTGATTAAAGGCTTGATAAATGCTGTCAAGAACGTCGAACATGGCTTCAGTTCTGGCGGTTTTGATCAGCCCTAAAGAAACGCCAAAAACAATGGCAAAAATCAAAACTCTCAGAGTTTGGCCCTCACTCAAAGCTGAGAAGATATTGTCAGGCACCATGCTGACTAAAAAAGAGCCGACGTCGGGGCCTGCTTCTTCTACCGGTAGGGGGCCGCTCAACGAAACTTCTAAGTCGATGCTTGACTGATTGACTAAGCCCCCCAAACTTTCTAGCGTGGCGGTCGACAGGTTGCGACCCGGCCCGGTGATGGAGGCGACTATCACCGCCAACCCACTCACGGCCACCATCGCCGTTGGAAACACCACCAAAATCCGCTGGACATATTGCTTGGCGTCATGGCTCTGCATCAATCGCCCGATACTGTTAGAGATCGCCGAGAGCAAAATCGGCAACACACACATTTTCAGCAGCCCTAAATAAAGGTTGCCTACTGGGGTGATAGCCTCAGCCAAAGGCGTATGCGAGGTGCCAATATAGATACCTAAAATGACGCTGAGTGAGATGCACCACGGGCTTCGTAACCATTCCAGTGAAAGGGGGGGCAGCGATCGTCTTTTGAGGAAAGTTGTCATGGTGAGTGAGATGTCCAGCGATGGTAAGGAGAGATGGTCATGGGCCGATGCGTTTAAGGGGCAAAGGTAGGCGGCGCGATCGCGATAAAGCTTTCTAGGAAGCCGGTTTTTGGGCCTCCCAATAGGATGAAAATTCTTCCAAAATGCCATCCACCGTCAGGTCAGTCTCTAAGGTGTCGAGGTATTGATTGACAAAGGCCAAGAGATGCGAGCTATCCCAAGGCAGCACCATGGCTAACGAGTCTTGTGTGTCGGTGAGTACGGCAGTCTTTAGTTGCAGGGCCGCATCGGGCTTGGTCAGCACCACCTTTTTGATTTCTAGCTCATCGCGATAGCCGGCCAAAATCTCGCCACTGCTCACGGCGGCCACGATATCTTCCCAAGATTCCAGTTCCACAATCGTGGCCTTCGGAAATCGCTGTTGTAAAAAGCCCACGTAGGAAGACCCCGTAATCACCCCAACGTCGCCCGTCAGTTGCCGAATCGCTTCAACCACATTTTCATTCGTCGTTTGTTGGGCGAGCAGCAGGCGATTGACCAATAATCCCTGGCGCATTTGCAAATAAGGGTGCGAAAACCGCACACGTCTGGCACGCTTCAGGGTGCGGCTAATCTTAGAGATCGCTAAATCGGCTTCTCGGTTATAAACGGTATCGACGACGCCGTTGAAAGTATCAGCAGTGCGGTTGAGTTCTAACGTCACATCTAACTGGGCAGCGATCTCCTGAGCCAGTCGAATGTCTAGGCCACCGGGTTGCACCTCCCCCGTATCCATAAAGAAGGGGGCGTTATCATTGCCTAGCACGGCCACCACTAACTTGCCG
>CALCPB010000024.1 GCA_937897665.1 uncultured Halomicronema sp.
CCCAGCGCCGCTGCGGTCACCTGTTGGTCTAACTGAATTGCCGCCAGGTCACTCCCCACATACTCGCGATACAAGTCTGGATAACTTTGGATTTTGCCCGTTACCGCACAGGCGTATTCCAGGTATCGCTGCTGTTGCACCTCATTCACGATTTGCTGTGTATGCAGCAGCAGCTTGGATAACGCGGCCTGTTTTTCCTCTGGGGTCAGCATGGCCGCTTGATGTTGGGTAAACGGCCCCTGGGCCAACAGTTGAATCACTTGCCGCGCCGAATTCCCGGCTTTAAGGGCAACATTGGCAACTTCTCGATCTAAAGCCTGCGCTGCAGTCGAGTTTGACGCATAGCGTTGATACAATTCCCCGTAATTTTTCACCGTCTTGCCGGTGGCCTTCGCCAAAGAAAAATACTGCTCTCGAACGGCTTTGCCCTTTGCACTGTCCGGTTCTTTCGGAAGAGGCAATTCCGTCATAAGACATCCGCAAACTCATCCAATAAGTCAGCCTCCTGATTACCTATCTGACCCGTTTGATCAGAAGCCAGTGTAGGCGGTACCTGAACCGTGCCCTCAGTTGCAATGATAGACACCGAGTCTGATGTCACCAAGGTTTCGTTGGCGAGGCTGCTTCCGCCTACCCCGATGCCAAACTTTTCCCTCAAATGCTGAATTTGGGCTTCCATTTGCCAGATGGACTGCTGAGCTAAGTCTCGCAATTCTGCTTCGGAGTAATCGCCAGACGCCTCATAAGCAAACGGTAGCCAAAAGGCACGAGCCGCCGTCGCCGCCTTCTCCTTGCCTTTGTAAGTGCCATGAATCAGCCAGGAGTAGGTGATGCCGTTGGGAGAGGTGCGATCGGGCTCAAAGATGAAGCGCACTCTGGATTTGTTACCAGATTCTGTGGGGACTTTTCCGGGTTTTCTCGGCATGGTGCGTCAGGCTATGGACGAAACGACAACTACTTAGATCAGCACTCTTGGTGCAAAGATAACAGCTTTTCTGAAATCACTATGCTGATTTAGCAGAACTTTGCAACTTCTTTTTCCCTAAATGCTGACTGAAAGCTGTGTTACATCACCCAATTCTGAGCTAAATCTCCATAGGCTTGACCATCGTGATTGCAAGCTTGAATACCTGAGGGTTTTGTTCTGGGGCAATGATTCACGTCCACTCTAAAGGCCTGCCAGATAGAACATCCAGCAATTGTTGTGTCACCTAAGACTTCACCTGAAAATTTTCTGTTCAGCAAAGCCTCAAAATATTAAGCAGCAATACTATTCAGCATTAATTCAGCTTTAGCTCCTTTGATTGAGATAAGATGATATTTATCAGGCTCTACACTACCGGATCGATGCTCCAAAACATCCCTCAGCTCACGGAGCCCTCTAAGGGGACAATGTGAACGCCTCTCCGTTTGCTGGGGCTGGAGTTCTGTATTTGTATAGTTTCTTCTGCTCTGGTAGAGGTAAGCGTCATGCAAATTACGCTGCTGACAACTGACGAAGCCTGTGGACTGCTCCGGTGTGAAAAGGAGAAATTACGGACCTATCGTGAGCAGTGGATAGAAGGCATCCACTTTGTCAGATGTGGCAGTGGGAAAACTGCTCCGGTGTTATACAACCGCGAGCTAATCCTGGATTGGCTGTTCAATCAAACCGCGCTAAGCACCCATCATCTGGCGATAGAGTGGTTTCGGCGCGAACTTCCCAGTGGACGTCTCAGAGGTAGACCAGGTCGATCAAGAAAATAGCGCAGGCGCTTTAGGCGTACTTTGAATGAGCCCCGCGTAGCGCTCAAAAAGCGTTTTGACATTGTGACCGGTCATTTGAGCAACGTTAACAGGATTCATGCCCCGCTCCAGACAATGACTGATAAAGGTATGTCTTGTGTAATAGGGTCTCAAATAGGTAATGTCGCAGACCTCCAAGATGGTAGTCCACTCTCGTTCAGCGAAGTTGCCTTCATCGATCGCACCACCTTTAGGCGCAGGAAACACCAGAGCATCTGAGCTTGACGCCTCAGCGCTACGCTGCTTCAGCATCGCTACGGTTGAATCTGCAAGTTTAAAGTCTCTCGCTTTGCCAGTCTTTGTGTCCTTAAATTGCCGATGAGTGTGAGCTTCACCAAACCACACGACGGAGAAATCATGATTCAAGTGTCTCCATCGCAGGCCATTAGCTTCCCCGGTTCGACAGCCTGTCTCAAACTTGAACTGCACATAGTCGGCGTAGTGCTGGCAGCGAGAATGATCTCGGAAGGCCTGGATGATCGTTTTGACTTCGCTCAAGGTAAACGGTTTCGGCATCTGTTTGGGTTTGAGCCGAACTTTCAACTCCTGCCAGGGATTTTCACTCACTAGGCTCTCCTTCATACCCCATTCCCAGCAGGCGTTCAACAGCCCGAGTCTTTCTTTTGCGGTGACAGCTTCAAGATTTTCTAGCAGCCAGTGGATAAATTCTTCGGTGTTTTTAGCGCTGGCTGGGCGATCGCCGTAAAACTCGTCGAGCCAGCTTACCAGGCCATGGTATTTCTCCAGGGTTCGGGGCTGCACCTGCTTCGCTTTGTATTGGATGAAGTGCTGAAACAGCTTAACGGCGGAGATGGTCTTGCCAGGACGATTGTCAGCTCGATATTTCTTCAGGGTGGAGTCAAAATTGCCTGAGAGGATATCCATCTTGATGGTGTGGGCTTTTTGCGCCGCAATCTGTTGGCTGATGGCATCATCTGGTAGACCTAGACTGATGGTGTAGCGCTCACCGTGCAATCGTCAGCGTAGGCGCAGGAATCCCCGGCAGACTCAACACTCACTGCTCCTTTAGGATTCCGAGTCGCCATGGCAGCACCTCATGGGGCCAACGTGATACCCAATAATTGGCTCAAACCCAGATTATTCCGTCAAGTCCCAGCTAGTACAGCGCATCCGTGGCAACCTTGCCAGATGGGCTGAAACCCTTGATATGGACGTAACTGGACTCGAACCAGTGACCCCCACGATGTCAACGTGGTGCTCTAACCAACTGAGCTATACGTCC
>CALCPB010000025.1 GCA_937897665.1 uncultured Halomicronema sp.
CGTGGCCCGACCATTCCCAGCCTCGGTGCAGGTCAACATCTATTCGGGCGGTGGCAATGTTAGTGGTGTCGTGGGCGGCAATGTCGAAAACGTCAGCGGCATCGTTAACTTGGGGGAAATTAGCGGCGATGTGACCAACGCCATTGGTCAACTACCTGACAACTCTGAAAGTGATGAACCTAGCCTCAAAGAGTTGCTGACCCAGCTACAGGCTGCGATCGAAGCTACATCAGCGCTACCGTCAGAAGACAAGGCAGAGGCACTAGAGCAAGTCTAAGTGGTGGCAGAAGCTGGACAAGCACCAGAAGATACGGGCCTAAAGAAAGCAGCGAAAACCGCCATGAAAGTCCTGAAGGGCACTGCAGCGGGCCTACCTGATGTCACTGAGCTGGTGCAAGCCTGCAGCACCTTGCTTCCGGCGATCGGGGCGCTGCTGGTGTTGATTTAGAACGGTGCTAGTCATCCCCTATCGGTAGACGAATGCAGAACTCAGTTCCCTGGCCTAATGCCGACTGCACCGTCAGCGTCCCACCATGTTTTTCTTTCACAATTTGACGGGCGATCGCCAGCGCCAATCCAGAGCCTATGCCAACAGCTTTAGTCGTCAATAAGTTGAGGCGCGTTACCGTCCGCTCATTCAAAAGACGACGACACGGCTTACACCAAAATCATGTCATAGCCCAGATAGTTTTGCGCTGTAGAGCTGCAACGCTGGGCAGCCAACCATAAAGGCACTCTGCAGAAAATCGACAAGACTTAGGGGTTGCTATCAGCCTAATAGCAGGATGGCACTCACTCGATTTTGGAACTCAGTGCTGACAATTTAATCTTGTTTTCGATAGAACTCTTTAGATAATACTGAGCCTGGATCAATCAAAAATTATACAACCAAAAACTGCTTAAACATCTGTGATATTTTTTAGGTAGGTATCAATGTGGAGTAGAAAAGGGGAATAATAGTTTGCTGTGAAAGCACAAGAGAGAGGCCAAAATAACGCATGTGGAAGGCAAATCCCAGAAATATTCAGTACATTAAACTACTGCTCGCTACCATTACCGTAGGGCATTGTTTGATTGCGTACAAAGGCCACGTCGAAGCCTCTATCGCTCCTGCCACGACGTCTCTACAGTCGACCCAATCAAAATCAAAAGAACATACTCTTCAGCGATTATCCGTTGAACAAGGTTTATCTTCAAGCTATGTTCAAGATATTACGCAAGATCAGAATGGTTTTCTCTGGATTGCGACATCTAACGGCTTAAATCGCTACGATGCTTATGATTTCAAAACCTTTTCCCACCAGGCTAATGATTCAAGTAGTTTGGGAAGTAATAGAATCATTAGTCTGCTCGTCACCCAAGATGGAACGTTATGGGTTGGTGGCCTTGAACTCAATAAGTTTGATGCGGCCACTCAAACATTCGTCCGATTTGCTGTCTCAGATGATGAATTAATCGAGAACATTCATGAAGATAATCAAGGCTTGCTATGGTTTAGCGGGCCGGGCTTAGGATTACGTGCCTTTGATCCGCAAACAGACCAGCTAGTGCATCATTTTGTGCATGATTCAGCTAACTCTGACACGATTCCTAGCAATGACATAAACGCAATCGCGGAGGATGCTCAAGGTAACCTTTGGCTAGGAACAGAAGCCGGAATTGTTATGTTCTCCCCAGAGGAAAAAACGTTTATCCAATATGATTCACCGTCTGATTTTCCCGACTTATCGCAGCATCAAATTCGGGATTTGATCGTGGCATCGAATGGTGAGGTATGGGCAGCAACCACATCAGGAGTAGTTGTTTTCAGTCCTGATGATGCGACATGGCAACATTACCAACACCGCT
>CALCPB010000026.1 GCA_937897665.1 uncultured Halomicronema sp.
ACTATCAGCGTAAAACAGGTTTCCCTAGCCTGGGGCATCGCCTCGGTTTGAGTCTCCCAAGTGTTGAATGAGGCTGGTACGGCAAACAGCGGGAGCGAGCCTGATGATTAGCCCCAGCTCAGGCCACCGAATTTGTCCATTGACATTGACATTCGCGGTGCGTTCAGCCAGCGTCATCAGTCATCAACGACGGCTGACGGCAGAAACCGAGTGATTGACAGGCTCAGGGGACTTTGTTGCTGAGGGTTTCCGAGTTTGTTCGACTTCACCATGCTGCTTTAAAAGCGCCGCCACCTTTTTGCGAATCATCACGCCTGGGCGATCGGTCAGCATGTGTTCTTCTTGGCTGGGGCTCAGGGGCACATCGTAATCAGTGGATTCAAGGATCTGTTTGTCTTCGAGGGTGACGGCGCGATCAAAGGCAATCACGTCTTGGGCTGGGGTCTCAGCTTCCGTGTCGTTGCGCACGCAAAACTGCACCATCTGCGAGGTGCGATCGCTGATGGGCGTCATGGTGTTGACGACAATGTGCTCCAACCCGTTGGGATAAATAATTTTCAGCTTAATGGTAAAGGGCATAAACCAGTCCATCTCTAGGGCGCGAACCGTGCCCCCGGCGTCCATTTTGAGATTTTTTTGCTGCTGCTCCGGATTGACTACGCCGAGCAGCCCCCGCACCCGAATGCCATAGTCGGTGTCCTCAATCTCTAGCGCATCGGGCACCGGATGCTCTTCGCTGCCAAAGGTTTCCGTATGTACAAACGTGGGATGGGCTAAGTCCAGCTCGTTTTCCATCACCCGCAGCCCGGCCGTTTGCCAGGGTTCATAAAACTCGTGAATTAGCCGATAGTCTGATCTTGCCGTTTCAGCAATGGGGGGAAAGTCGGCAATCGGGTCTGCGAGGCAGACCCACACATAGCCATAGCGCTCGGTGCAGCGGTAGGCTGGCACCCGATAGTTGGCTGGAATCGTCTTGTCGGCATCTAGCTGTGGCACGTGCACACAGGCCCCTGTGGCATCAAATTGCCAACCGTGATACGGGCAGCGAATATGCCCCTGATCGACGCTGCCCAGGGAAAGCTTAGCGGTGCGGTGGCAGCAGCGATCTCGGGCGGCGGCGGGCTTGCCTGCACCATCGAGCCATAGCACCAGAGACTCTCCCAACAGCTCAAAAGACTGAGGCCCGGCTTTCAACGACTCGAAAAGAACGACGGGATACCAAAACTGACGAAAAACCGGCTGTTGGGTAACTAACATAGATATCGCTTCAAGGGCCCTTGGAAGACTGTATACAAAGACAGCGTAGTGATTGTTGTATCTCCCTCTACGATCTGCCCACTTTAGGGAGCGATCAATTGGGGGTGATCACCAGTCTGACCGGAACTTTGACTATCGTTCGAATCGCGTGAATTTTCGTGAACTTGGGCCGATGGATGATGGCGATCGCGGCTCGGGGCTGGCATCAATTCATCCCCCATCTCTTTGCGGCCTGGTAAGTCGGTAGCCATCAATAAACATTGCTGTAGGGGGTGTTGTGGCGACAGCCCAACGCACGGCCAGAGTGGGCTTTGGCGCGTCACGCTAGGCGATGACACACCCGACGATAATTAGGGCTTTCTACTTAGCGCGCGCAGCGACTCGACTCGGTGAACAGCGGGCACAGGCAAAGCGACGCTCCCTAACTGTGGTCAAAACCGGGCCACCATTGCCGTCGCCCCTGCCATTCCTCCCCTCGTTTGCCGACTCCTCTGGTGGAAAACGGTGTATCCAGACCTCAGGGCCAACTATTTTGATGAGCCAGAAACAAACCAGCGTCCCGCGCTGACCGTCGGCACCGTTGTCCTCATGGGAATAACTTCGGTCATCGAATTAACGATTTGCCAGGCAAATTTTCCTGAAGGAGCTGCAGCCATCGCGTCAAAGGAAGAATGCTGCACGGTGGCCCACAAAGAGTGCTCAAGTTAGC
>CALCPB010000027.1 GCA_937897665.1 uncultured Halomicronema sp.
GTATGTCAAATTTGGCCAGCTGTTGAGCACCCGCCACGATCTGTTGCCGCGCCGCTATATCGAGGTGCTCAGCAGTTTGCAGTCCACTGTGTCTCCGGTCCCGGCTAGTCAGATGGAGCCGTTTATTCGCCAACATCTGCCTCAATCGCCCGAAAGCCTGTTTGAGCAGATTGAATATACGGCGATCGCGGCAGGGTCGATTGGGCAAACTCATCGCGCCGTGCTTAAAGACGGTCGCCAAGTGGCTATCAAGGTGCAGCGGCCTGGCATCGATAGCCTGGTTGAGCGGGACATGGCCTTGATTCGCGACGTGGCACGGTTGATGTCGGCTACCCAGTTTGGGCAGCGCTACAACGTGGTTGACCTCGCTTACGAATTTAGCGAAGCGATTCGCGCCGAGCTGGATTTTACTACTGAGGCCGAATACACCGACATCCTGCGGCGCAATCTCCAAGCCAGCCCTTGGTATGACCCCAAAGAGCTGGTCGTGCCCGAAATTTTTTGGCATCTGACCAACTCCAAACTGATGGTGATGGAATGGCTGGATGGGGCCCCCATTCTCACCACGCCCGTCGCGCGGGACGACTCGGCCAAAGCTGAACGCAAGCGCGAACAAATCACCACGCTGTTGTTTCGGGCCTTTTTCAAGCAATACTTTATCGATGGATTCTTCCACGCTGACCCCCATCCCGGCAACCTCTTTTTCCTGCGCGATGGCCGGGTTGCCATTCTCGACTGTGGCATGATGGGGCGACTGGACCCCCGCACTCGGGCCACCATGACTGAGATGATTTTGGCGATCGCCAACTCCGACGCCCAGCGCTGCACCCAATTGGCCTTGAAGCTGACTGAGCCGCTGCAGCCTACCGATATTTCTAAACTGGAAAGCGACTTTACCCGACTGATGGGGCGCTACTACGGCCTCAGCCTTGAAAAGGTAAATACGGCTGAGGTCTTCGGCGAAATTTTAGAAGCGGGCACCCAAAATAATCTGCGCTGGCCCGCCAACGTCGGCCTCTTCACCAAATCTCTGGCTAACCTCGAAGGGGCCGCTCGCCAGTTCAATCCTCGCGTCAATTTGCTGGCGGAGATTCGCCCGCTGATGGCCGATCTGTTTCGCCAACAGCTCGGCGGTGAAGATCTGGTGCAAACGCTGCTACGTACCGGCTTGGAGTTTCGCAATCTGTCTTTGGAGTCGCCGCGTCAGTTTGCCTTTTTGCTCGATCGCCTCAGTTCTGAAACGCTGAAATGGAACGTCAGTCTCAGCGGTCTCGAAGGGCTGCGGCGCAGCATTGATGATGCGGCTAACCGGCGCGCCTACAGCACCGTGGTGGCCGCGCTGATTGTGGGAGCCGCGATCGTCTCCACTAACCAGCAAAGCTCACAGGGCATTATCTTGAGCAACACTCTATTCGCGGCGGCCACCTTTTTGGGCCTGTGGCTGGTAGTCAGTATCTTGCGATCAGGCCGTCTCAAGTAAGGGGGGGGCAGCTTTCTTGCCTTGGCGTGTCATGTGCATAGATGTGGCTGCTTAGCCTGCTCCAGGCGCCGATGTCACAGCTGCCATCGATCGAGCCTCTCCGCGCACCGGCTCTTGCAAAGCGGCATCGGTCACTAAGCGATCGACATTAAACCGATAGCCGACATTTCTCACGGTTTGAATAATGCTGGGCTGGCGAGGATCCGCCTCAATCTTTTTGCGCAAAGACAAAATGTGGGTATCGACCGTGCGTGGGTTATCAATCGCATCCGGCCAGGCCCGCTGCAGCAGATCAGAACGACTCAGCGGCTGGCCGCCCACTTGAGTCAGCACATACAGCAGACTAAATTCCTGCGGGGTCAGGTCAATATACGTGTCTCGATACCGCACGCGCCGCTGCACCAGATCAATGTGTAGTGAACCGTAGGTCAAGGCAGCGGGTGCACTGAGCCGATTAATCCGCCGCGTGAGAGCTTCGACCCGCGCCAAAAATTCCCGCATGCCAAAGGGCTTCGTTAAATAATCATCCGCCCCGGCTTTGAGCCCGGTCACGATATCGGCCTCCGTGTCACGCGCCGACAGCATTAACAAATAGGCCGGACCTTGCTGTACGACCCAGCGGCAAAATTCTAAGCTATTGCCCCCTGGCAATTGGGCATCCAAGATAATTAGGTTTGGTTGATGAGCCTGGTAGGTCTCTCTCGCTCTACCCAGGGCAGCAGATTGCTGGACACGGTAGCCAGACTGCTGCAGATGCCAGCCCAACAGCGATCGCAAATGAGGGTTACCCTCGATAACTTGTATAGTCGCTGTACCCACCAATTTTCCTGACTTAAGCTGCTAAAAATTTGATTCAACATAACAAAGCGTTAACTTTTTTTTTGTAACGGCAACTACCCCTGCTGTCATTGCCGCGTTGGCAAGCGGCGGCAATGGTCAGTGAAGCCCTCGTTGCCCTAACGTCTAAAGATTGCCAGGCATGGGTTTCAGTCCCTCAAACATCTCAAGATCCTGGCATTCGGCAAAACTCTCTTTTTCTGGCTCCGGGCTCCTAGAAAGTGGTCTAGCGGATAGTGTCCCTGGTTCTTTGCGCCAACGTGGGTGATCGCGAGTAGAGATTTCCGGCAGCGTTTTGTCCCAAACTTGATTACAGTGTTAATAACTAGGGTGACTGTAATCCTTTGAGACAGCTTGTCTGGCACCGCTGCTAGCCAACTGTCATCGCCAGCTACTGCCAGGTGAGATCAAATCAAAGCCATGCTTCAGGATGCCAAATCCGTTCGGTACTATCAGCGCATTACCGATGCCCTCGTTGACCGGTGGAACCGGGGCTACCGCACTGATGACCTGCGCCTCTTCTACGAGGGCTACATTGCCGCCTTGCGCCATGCCGACGCCTTAGAGCCTTACCTCATCAATCGCGTCGAAGAAGAAGCCCTCCGTTTCCTGATGGATCCTTCCAACTTTTATACGCCGCAAACTGAATTAGACCGCGACTATTATTGATCGCCGTTATCCCAGGTCGCTGCGTCAGAGCCACCCTACTTGGCCTGCCCTGGGTCGCGGGGGGCTGCCTAAGGCCATCGCGCCCAAACCCGCAAATTTCGCCGACAGAACTTCAGAGCGCTGTCGTCTTGTACTGCTACCGTTGGTATCCGAGTCAAAAGCCCATTGGTGCAGGCAACATTTCACCGCGAAAGTCGAGCAGTTGTACAAGCAGCAAGTAGCCGATCGCCAACAGCAGCGATAGTGCACCAGTAATCACAGCCACAATCTTTGAACGGTTCATAATGACGTAGTTTCCGGTAACCTAAAATACGACCCAGCGGGATTCGTCCCCTAATTGGCCTAAGCAATGACTGCAGGCCGCTGCTACGCACTAGCGTGACACAAAACGGTATCGCTATGAGTGCCTCAGTTCCGAGTTTTGTCGATGCGCCTGAGCCCCCCATTGCCCCGGCGGTTGTGCAGACCTACAACCTAACTAAAACCTACCGCACCGGTTTTTGGCTCAACCAACGAGTGACGCCACTAAGTCAGTGCTCTCTAACAGTGCAGCCCGGTGAAACCTTTGGCCTGCTCGGGCCAAACGGCGCAGGCAAAACCACCCTGCTAAAAGTTTTGCTTGGCATCGTGCGCCCGACGAGTGGACGAGCCACTCTGTTGGGGCAACCCGTTGGCGATCGCACCGTCAAGCACCGCCTCGGCTATTTGCCTGAGAATGCTTACTTTTACGACTATCTAACTGGTATCGAACTGCTGCAATACACTGCCGGTCTATTTGGCCTATCGATGCCAGAGCAGCGCCAACGGATTTCGCAACTGCTCGATATGGTCGAACTTGACCCTAAGGCGATTCACAAAAAGCCCCTCAAAAAATATTCCAAGGGCATGCTGCAGCGCATTGGGCTAGCCCAAGCGTTGATCAACGACCCCGAAGTCGTGTTTCTGGATGAACCCATGTCAGGCCTCGACCCCACCGGGCGATTTCGGGTGCGAGAGGTGATTCTAGCGCTGAAAGAAAAGGGTAAAACCATCTTCTTCAATAGTCACGTCCTGTCTGATGTGGAAACTATCTGCGATCGCGTGGCGCTGCTCGATCAGGGCCAGCTGCTTTGCAGCGGTACGCTGGATGAATTATTAGGCACATCCCCTACTTACCGTGTTGCGGGCCGGGGCGGCAATCTGGAAGTGCTCAATAAATGGCTGCCTGACCTGCAATTTCAGCGAGGACTCTGGCACGGCAGCCTCAATGGCGAGCCCTATGACTTTCTTTCAAGCCTTCGAGGCATGG